>NZ_JBNXUM010000039.1:0-63204 GCF_050563545.1 Falsiroseomonas sp. HW251 | reverse complement strand
GGCCGGCCGGGGCGCTGCGCTTCGCCTACGGATCCGCGCCCCGGCCTCTCTCCCCGCCGATCATGCAAATCGTCCGGTCAAGTCGAACCTTCTACAAGTTAGCGTCCCTGCTTGAGAAGGCCGGTCTCGTCGACGACCAGCACGGCATTGGAATAGGCCAGCACCTTCAGGTCATAGTCGCAGACGACCTCGCGTAGCGCATCCGCCTCACAACGGCCGCGGCCGAGCACCGCCTGCTGACGCCAAGCCCCCGGATCACCTGCTGCCCCTGCGCGCATCCATCCCGTCTTGCGCCGCTCAGGGCCGAGCAGGCCGTCGACGAACAGCCCGGCCGACCGCGCCGTGCGCTCCTGACCGAACGCCCGCCACATCTGCGCTTTCGCGGCCCGCAGAGACAACGCCCATACTTCGGCGTCGCCTGGCGAGTGACCTGACCGACGCGTCGTGGATCGGCCGCGACCGCCGCCTTCCTCCGCCGAGCCTTTCACTACGCCGCTTCGATCATGCTCGAAGGCTTGCGCGAGTTCCGGCCGACCGATCGTCATGTCCAGCTCCGCAAGCGTCGCGTCAGCTGAGTTCCCGCATGCAGTGCGCCACGGCGGCCCAGATCGCCTTGCCCGTCCGAGGCCCCAGCGTCTCGCGCAGCTTAACGCAGCCGCTCACCTCGGAAGCAACCAAGGTGAAGCGCAGCGGCCTCTCGCATGCCGCTATTCGGCTCTAAAGGAAGTGTCAACTACCTTCCCTCAGCATGCGTCCGAGAGAAGCAGATGGTGGGCGCACAAGGGCTCGAACCTTGGACCCGCTGATTACCTGCCACTTCGGCTTTCGCCGCCCCCTTTCGGGGTTCGTGGTCTGGACCATCCCATCGCCGTGGCCACGAGGGCTTTAGGCGGGTGCCGTCTGGTCTCTACACCTTCCTGCCTTTCGGCCGGCTTGGCTCGGGATTGCCACCGCGCGAGCGCGAAGGGTTCCCCGACTTTGACACCTTGTCACCTACCCGTTTCCAGGCAGGGCTCCCATCGAGAGTCAGCTGCTCTACCAACTGAGCTATGCGCCCATCCACGTTTCGGCAAATAGGGCCTGCAGAACAGCTTGTCCAGCCCACCCCCGCAATCCGGCGCACTGCCCCGCGCAGCCCACCTCACGCCGCCTCCTCCGCCGCGCCGAGCTCCGCGTCCCGGTGCACCCAGACCGACATTAGGATCCCGAAGCCCAGCATCACCGTCAGCATCGCCGACCCGCCATGGCTGATCAGCGGCAGCGGGACCCCGCCCACCGGGATCGAGCCCGTCACCATGGCGATGTTGACGAAGACATAGAGAAAGAAATTCGTCCCTAGCCCGACCGCCACAAGGCGCCCGAACTGGTGGCGGCTCCTCAGCGCCACGACGTAGGCGAAGACGATCACCAGCGCGAGCAGCCCCATGACCGTCAGCGCGCCGACCAGGCCGAACTCCTCGGAGATCATGGTGAAGATGAAGTCGGTCTGCTTCTCCGGCAGGAAGTTCAGGTGCCCCTGCGTGCCCTGCAGGAAGCCCTTGCCCCACAGCCCGCCTGAGCCCAGCGCGATCTTCGACTGGATGATGTTGTAGCCCGCGCCGAGGGGGTCGCTCTCGGGATCGAGGAAGGTCGTGATCCGGGCGCGCTGGTAGTCCTTCAGGTGGTCGTAGACGATCGGCGCGGCGAAGACGACGCCGCCGATCGCCAGCGCGAACTTCCACAGCCGCACGCCGCCCGCGAAGAATACCGCGCCGCCCACCATCACCGTGATCACCGCGTTGCCGAGGTTCGGCTGCTTGAAGATCAGCGCCGCGGGGATCGCGATCGCGAGCAGCGGCGGGATGAGGAAGAGCGGGTTGCCGATCCGCTCCCAGCTCGCGCGGTGGAACCAGGACGCCAGCGCGACCACGAGCAGTATTTTCATCAGCTCCGACGGCTGCAGTTGCAGCGGCCCGAGGTCGATCCAGCGCTGGGCGCCCTTGCCGACCTCGCCATGGAAGGCGACCAGCACCAGCAGCCCGACGCCGGCGGCATAGCCCACCCAGGCCAGGCGCTGGATCACCCGGATGTCGATCATCGCGACGGACAGCATCAGCACCAGGCCGAACCCGAAGCGGATCGCGTGCTTCTGCGCATAGGGCTCCGGCGCGCCGCCGCCCGCGGAATACAGCGCGACATAGCCGACAGCCGCCACCGCGCAGAGCAGCAGCACGAACAGCCACGGCATCCGCCAGAGCTTGTCCAGCACGCCGGTGCTGCTCTCGCGCAGCCAGAGGCGGCGTTCGAACCTCATGATGCTGCCGCGACATGCTGGCGCATGTCGCCCTCAGGCGCCGGCGGACCTCCGGCCCGTCGTGCCGCAGGCACGCCTCTGGCGTGACGCTCGTCGGACGTCCGGCGGCCGCCATTCGGCGGCTCGGCCAGCTTCGCCGGCCGCATGTCCGGCGGCAGCATCACGTGCGCCCGCTCTGCGCCACCCGCGACGCCGGGACACTGCCCGGGCGGAGGCGCTGGAAGGCTTCCACCAGCACGTCGCGCGCGATCGGCGCCGCGGCCGCGCCGCCGCTGGTGCCGTGCTCCACGACGACGGAGACCGCGAAGACCGGGTTGTCATGCGGTGCATAGGCCACGAAGAGCGCATGCGGCCGCCATTCCCGCGGCAGGGTGTTCACGTTGAAGCCCCTCTCGCGCTGCTCGCGCGTCACGCGGCGCACCTGGGTCGTGCCGGTCTTGCCGGAGAGCTGGATACCGCCGAGCGAGGCCGGCAGCTTCGCGATCGCCGCCGTGCCACCGGGCTCGTTCACCACCGACCACATGGCGTCCCGCACCAGGCGGAGATTGGCCTCGGGGATGCCGAGGCTCGGCCAGTCCTCCGGCCGCGATCCCCGCACGGGGCGGCCGGCGACGCTGCGGGTCAGATGCGGCTGGATCGCGCGGCCGGTGGCGATCCGCGCGGTCATGGTGGCCAAAGCCAGGGGGGTGAGCTGGTAGAAGCCCTGGCCGATCCCGTGCACCACCGTGTCGCCCAGTGCCCAGGGCTTGCCCTGCGCCTGGCGCCAGGCGCGGTCCGGCACCAGGCCGGCGCGCGTCCCCGGCAGTTCGATGTCCAGCGGCACGCCGAGGCCCATGCGGCGCGACATCGCGGCGATGCGGTCGATGCCGACGCGCTTGGCCATCTCGTAGAAATAGACGTCGCAGGAGTATTTCAGGGCCTGCCGCATTTCGAGCCCGCCATGGCCCGGCCGGTGCCAGCAATGGAAGCGGAAGTCGCCGAGGTCCATATGGCCCGGGCAGTTCACCCGCTCGCCCGGCGTCACGACCCGGGCCTCCAGCGCGGCCAGCATCATCACCATCTTGAAGGTGGATCCCGGCGCATAGAGCCCGTTGGTCGGCTTGTTGATCAGCGGCGTGTTGCGCGTCGCCGTCCATTGCCGCCATTGCGCGGCGGAGACGCCGGAATTGAAGACGTTGGGATCGAAGCTCGGCTGGGTGGCCATGGCCAGCACCTCGCCGTTGCGGGCGTCCATCAGCACGACCGAGGTGCCTTCCTCGATCCTGTTGCGGACGGTCTTCTGCAGCTCCGCGTCGATCGAGATCTGGACGTCGTCGCCCTGCGATCCCTCGCGCCGGTCGAGCTCCCGGATCACCCGCCCGACCGCGTTGACCTCGAGCTGCACGGCACCGGCGCGGCCGCGCAGCACGCGGTCGTGGTGACGCTCGATCCCGGCGCGGCCGACGCGGATCCCCGGCAGTTCCAGCAGGGGGTCGCCGTCGATGTCGCGCTCGGACGGGGGCGCGACGTAGCCCACGACATGGGCGAGGTGCTCGCCCTCGGGGTAGGTGCGCGTGGTGCCGAGTTCGATGGAGATGCCTGGCAGATCGGGCGCATTCAGCTCGATCCGCGCCATCTCCTCCCAGGCCAGGAACTCGCGGACAATGACAGGGACGAAGCGGCGGCGGCGGCGCACCTCGCGCTCGATCCGGGCGCGCTCGTTCTCGGTCAGCGGGACGATCTTCGTGAAGGTCTCGAGCGTCGCGCCGACATCGGCGGTCTGCTCCGCGATCAGCAGGGCGCGCCAGTTCAGCCGGTTGCCCGCGACGACCCGCCCCTCGCGGTCCAGGACGCGCCCGCGCGGCGGGGCCAGCAGCCGGGCCGACAGCCGGTTTTCCTCGGCGAGCGTCGCGTAGCGCTCCCCTTCCTCGACCTGCAGGCCGTAGAGCCGCCAGCCCAGGAAGCCGAGCAGCCCGATCTGCCCCGCGCCGAGCATCAGCGCACGACGGGCGAAGATGCCCCGGACGCGTTCCTGCTCGCGCTGGCGGCGGGTCATGGTCTTGCCTCAGGCGCCGGCGCGCCCTTCGGGCGCGTCGTGCGGATAGCACGCCTCCGGCGTGACGCTGACGCGCCTACGCGCCCGCCCGCCCGGCCAAGCGGTCGGTCTGCGCGCGGGGCCGCTACCGCGGCCCGGGTCTCTTCCCGGGCCATCACAGCGCCTCCTCCGCCCTGAGCATCACCTGGTGCAGTCGCCCGAGCACGAAGGCGAAGATCGGGTAGAGCCCTGCCGACAGCGCGGCTTCCATCAGCATCGGCTCCGGCGGCGGGAGGGAGAAGGACAGGACGGCGATCAGCAGCCAGGACAGCGCCGCCGCGCCGACGGTGAAGCAGCCGAACACCACCCAGACCGCCCAGAACCCCTGCCGCGCCAGGAAGCGCCGCCAGGCCACCGCCAGCCCATGGGCGACCAGCAGCGTGAAGACGCCGGTGCCGATGGGCGCCAGGCTCAACAGGTCCAGCAGCAGCCCGATCGAAAAGACCGTCGGCGGCGACATCGAGCCCGGCCGGAACACCGACCAGAAGAACACCTGCGGCAGCGCCACAGCCGGCACCAGCGCGGGCATCCCGGTCGGCCCCGCCGCGGCGATCAACGTGACCGCCGCCAGCAGCGGCGGCAGCAGCGCGCGGGCCAGCCCCTCGATCCGGCGGATCAGGCTGGGCGAGGGCTCGGGCCGCCCGACCATCGCCGCGCTCACCGCCGCGGGCGCGGCTCGGGCCGCGCGATGGCCTCGGGCGGCAGGATCCCGCCCAGGCCGAAATCGAAGAGCCGCACCAGGTCCAGCCGGTCAAGCCGGGCGAAGAGCTCCACCTCCGCCGCGCCCGATTCGGAATAGCGGACGACGCCGACGGGCAGGCCGGCGGGGAAGCCGATGCCCTCGGCGCTGGTGACCAGCCGCTCGCCTTCCGTGGGGCGGGTACCCTCGGCCCAGAACTGCAGGCGTGGGCGGGGGCCGTTGGTGCCGGCCATCATGGCGCGCGCCCGGCTGCCTTCCAGCGTCACGGGAATGCGCATGTTCATGTCCGTCGCCAGCAGGATGCGGGCGGAGCGGTTGCCCACCTCGGTCACACGGCCGACGAAGCCGCGCTCGTCCAGCGCGATCTGGCCGCGGCGGACCTGGAGTTCCGGCGGGACCGATATCAGCACGGCCCGCGCATACACGCCGCCGGCATCGGCAATAACGCGCGCCGTGCGGAAACTCGGGGCCCCTTCCGGGATGAACTGGAGCTGCCGGCGCAGCAGCGCGTTCTCCGCCTCCAGCGCCAGGGCGGCGGCCTGCCAGCGGCGCAGCCGCTCATTCTCCTCCCGCAGGCGCGCATTCTCCTCGCGCAGCGCCACCATCTCCGGGAATTCGGAGACCAGGTCGCGGACGGTCCGCGCCGGCTCGGCGAAGGCGGCGTAGAAGGGAGTGAGCATGTCGGCCAGCACCACCCGCGCGCGCTCCGCGATCAGCGCGTCCGCCTTGCCGAGGAGCATCGTGCCGAAGGCGACGGCCACCAGCACAGGCAGGGTGAGCCTCGCGAGCGCCTGGCGCAGCGGGATGCTCAGACGGATCAAGCTTGCTCAACCCCTGCGCGACAAGGCGGGCGCAATTGCCCGCCCCCTATCAATACATGCTGGTGAGGACGTGGCGAAGCCGCTTCATTTCCTCAAGGGCCCGACCGGTGCCGAGCGCGACGCAGGACAGCGCCTCCTCCGCCACCACCACGGGCAGGCCGGTGGCGTCGCGCAGCACCGCGTCCAGCCGGTTCAGCAGCGCCCCGCCGCCGGTCAGCACGATGCCCTTGTCCACGATGTCGGCGGCGAGCTCGGGCGGGGTGTTCTCGAGCGCCACCTTCACGGCCTCGACGATCTGCATGACGGGCTCGTAGAGGCTCTCGGCGATCTGGCGCTGGCCGACCACCACCTCGCGCGGGACCCCGTTCATGAGGTCGCGGCCCTTGACCTCGCAGAGCGGCCCGTCCTCGCCGCCCTCGGGCGGGGCGGCGGCGCCGACCTCCATCTTGATGCGCTCGGCCGTGCTCTCGCCAATCAGGAGGTTAAAGTTGCGCCGGATATAGGAGATGATGGCCTCGTCCATCTTGTCCCCGCCGACGCGAACCGACCGCGCATAGACGATGCCGCCGAGCGAGATCACGGCGACCTCCGTCGTGCCGCCGCCGATGTCCACGATCATGGAGCCCGAGGGCTCGGTCACCGGCAGCCCCGCCCCGATCGCGGCCGCCATCGGTTCCTCGATCAGCAGGACCTTGCGCGCGCCGGCGCTCTCGGCGCTCTCCTGGATGGCGCGGCGCTCCACCGCCGTCGAGCCCGACGGCACGCAGACCACCACCATGGGCGAGGCAAAGCCCTTGCGGCCATTCACCTTGCGAATGAAGTGCTTGATCATCTCCTCCGCCGCCTCGAAGTCGGCGATGACGCCGTCGCGCAGCGGCCGGATGGCGGCGATGGAGCCCGGCGTGCGGCCGAGCATCAGCTTGGCCTCGTCGCCGACGGCCAGCACCTGCTTCTTACCGCGGTTGTCGGAGATCGCGACCACGGACGGCTCGTTCAGCACGATGCCCCGGCCCTTGACGTAGACCAGGGTGTTCGCGGTGCCGAGGTCGATGGCCATGTCGGCGGAGAGGAAGCCGAACAGGCGTGCAAACATGTGGTCTGGACCTTCCGAGCGGAGGCATTGGGCGGCTCGTTCCCGCCCGCGCGCCGTCTCCGGACCGGGACGACCGGGACGGATGCCGGGCCCGAAGGCGCCGGGTGCTCACGGCTTCGCGGGGTGGCGCGAGGGGCGTCCCTTAACCCTCCCCTGCCCCGGGCTCAAGCCCCAAGGGGGGCCGTGAACCCAGGACGGGCCGGGGGCGTTCCGATGCCGTCACACAACGGCAGAGGACAAGATGCGGAAGCTGGCCCTTGCGATCGCCCTGGCCACGGCCCTGGGCGGGTGCGGCTATTCCACGGGCGACCGGGCGGTGTCGGGCGGGCTGCTGGGCGCGGGCGCCGGCGCGGCCGTGGGCTCCCTCTCCGGCAATGCGGGGACCGGCGCGCTGCTGGGCGGCGCCGTCGGTGCCGGGGCGGGCGCCCTGACCAGCCCCGGGACGGTAAACCTCGGCCGGCCGGCCTGGCGATAGACGCTACCCGCTCACCCCGTGTCTCTTCTCCTCCCCCGCAGTTGCGGGGGAGGCCGGGAGGGGGCCGCGGGAATAGGGCCCGTTAGACAACGCCGCGCGGGTCGGTCCGGCGGGTCTTTTCCGCCCTGGGTTCGTTAGCCGGCTTGCCGATGGAACAACCATCGGCTGCGCCGTCTTCCTGCCCAAGCCGGAAAATCCTTCGCCGGCCCTCAGCCGCGGGCATTGTCTAACGGGCCCTACCCCCGCCTCAACATCCGCCGCAGCGCCCCGCGCCCCGCCGCCACCAGCGGCGCCCCCCGCCGCCGCGGCTGCCGGGCCGGCGCCACGCGGCGCCGGACCTCAAGCCTCGCCCCGTCCGGCGCCCGCATGAGGTGCAGCGTCCGGTCGTGATAGGCGTCCAGCCCCGGCCGGTGCCCGATCGAGACCAGGGCGCTCTCGGCCAGTTCCTCCCGGAACAGCCGCATCATGCTGTCCTGGTTCTCCTCATCCAGCGCCGCCGTCGCCTCGTCCAGGAAGACCCAGCGCGGCCGGTGCAGCAGGGTGCGCGCGAAGGCCAGGCGCTGCTGCTCGCCCAGCGACAACACGCGGTCCCAACGATCCTCCTCATCCAGACGGGGGACGAGATGCGGCAATTCGCAGCGCTCCAGCGCCGCCTTCATCCCGGCATCCGCGAACTTCTTGGGCGACGCCGGATAGGCCAGCGCCGCGCGCAGCGTGCCCAGCGGCAGGTAGGGCCGCTGCGGCATGAAGAACATCTTCTCCCGCGGCGGCGTGCGAATCGTCCCGGACCCCCAGGGCCAGAGCCCCGCAACGGCGCGGAACAGGGTGGACTTGCCGGTGCCGCTCTCGCCGACGATCAGCACCTTCTCCCCGGCCTGGATCTCGGCATTCGCGTCCTGGATGACGACGTTGCCGTCGGCGTGCCCGACCTGCAGGTCCTGGAAGGCCAGGACCTCCCTCCCCTGCTCGTCCGGCCCGACCAGCAGCGTGATGGTCTGGTCGGCTTCCATCCCCTCCGCGGCCTCGAAAGTGTCCTCCAGCGCGGCCACGCGCTCGACATGGCTGCGCCAATCCGCGAGCAGCGGGAACTTGTCCACGAACCAGTTCAGGCTGCGCGTGACCTCAAGGAAGGCCTGGGTGATCTGCATCAGGACGCCGAGCGTGATCGCGCCGGCGAAATACCGCGGCGACGCCACCACGATCGGCACCACGCCGGCCGCCATCCCATAAGCCGAGGTCAGGTACATCAGCGCGCGCTCGCGCTTGTAGAGATCCTTCATCACGTCGATCACGTGCCGGAAGGCCGCGCGCATGGAGCGGTCCTCGTCGGGCTCGCCGCGGATCATCGCGATGGCCTCGCTGTTCTCACGCATGCGGATCAGCGCGAAGCGATGGTCGCTCTCGGCCTCGTTGCGGCGGATGTTGATCTGCACCATCGGCCCGCCGAGCACCCAGGTCAGGACGCTGCCGATGACGGCGTAGAGCAGCGCCGCCCAGACCATGTAGCCCGGTATGTCGAACTCGGACGTGCCCATCGCGACATGCAGCGGCCCCGACAGCGTCCAGAGGATGCCGAGGAAGGAAACGAGTGTCAGGATCGATCCCAGCAGCCCGACCGCCAGGTCGACTGCCATCGCCGTCGCCCAGCGGGTGTTCTCGCTGATGCGCTGGTCCGGATTGTCCGCGGCGTCGGGCATGAAATTCAGCTGGTAGTGCAGCCCGCCTTCCAGCCAGCGCGACTGCAGCGTGAAGACAAGGTGGCGCCGCCAGTCCAGAGAGAGCATCTGCTTCGCCCAGAGCGCGGCGACGGAGGACAGCATCGCGCCGAGCAGCAGCAGCAGCAGCGTCCAGAGCTGGCCGTAGAACACCGCGCGGTCGCGGTTCTCCAGCGCGTTGAAGAAATCGCGATTCCACAGGTTGAAGCGCAGCGTCACCAGGATGGAGATCAGCGTGAAGCCGACGACGGCGGCCGTCAGCAGCCAGGCGCGGCGTCGCGCCTCCTTCGCGGTGTAGTAGCTGCGCGCGATGCGCCAGAACTGCGCGAAGAAGCCGCGGCGTGGCGCGGCGGGCTCCGTCGGCGCGGTGTCGGACATGGGGCTCAGCGGCGCCGCGGATCGGCCGGCGGCGGCACGGGACGCAGGTTCTCCGCGCTGTCGCCGATGCGCTCCGCCGCGACGGCACGCCCGGCCTCGCCCGCGACGCCGCGGCCCTCGGCCGCAAGTTTCGCGCCGGGGCGCAGGAGATCGCGCAGAGCCTCGGCCGCGCCGGCCGGGATGGTCACGACGGTGCCGTCGTCCAGCACCGCGCCCGCGACCTCACCCTGCGGCGCGTAATATGGCGCCTTCACCGTGCCGGCGACCGCCATGCGCTCCGCCTGCTCCGCCGCGCTGCGGCCCAGCATGCGCCAGTAGAAGCGGTCGACCACCACCGGCGCGCTGTCCTGGTTCGGCGCGAAGGCGAGCATGGTGATCACCGGCGCATGCCGCGCGCGGATGCCCCAGACGATGATGGGCCGGCCGGCGGGGATCGCGGTGCGCACGGCTTCGCCGAATTCCGGCGGGAAGACGATCTGCGGACCTTCCCTGAAGAGCAGCGCGTCCGTCTCGCCGCGCGGGTTCACGAGGTAGCGCTCCACCGTGCCGGTGAAGGAGGGCAACTGCGTCGGATCGAACCAGAACTCCGCCGCCGCGCCGCCCGCCGCGCGCGGCTGCGCGAGGACCGGCAGCGGCGCGACGAAAAGCGCCGCCAGCAGCAGCAGTCCGCGCGGCCTCACCGGCTGCGCAGCGCGCCGAAGACAAGGCTCGCGAGGAAGAGGATGATGAAGATGCCGAACAGGATCTTCGCGATGCCGGCCGAGGCAGTGGCGATGCCGCCGAAGCCGAACAGCCCCGCGACCAGCGCGATCACGAGGAAGACGAGGGTCCAGTAGAGCATGCGCGGCCTCCGCGAATTGATGTCGGCCGTGCAACGCGTTCGGCCACCCTCGGTTGCCGTGACGTCAACCCGCCCCGAGCGGCAGTCCCCGCGTCACCGCCTGGTACGTCGCGACCGCGAGCGTCGTCGGCTCGAACGGCTTGGTGATGACGAAGGCCGGCTCCACGCGGCTGCCCGTCAGCAGACGCTCGGGATAGGCGGTGACGAAGATGACCGGCGTCGAGACCCGCGTCAGGATCCGCTCCACGGCGGTGGCGCCGTCGCCGCCATGGCCGAGGTTGACGTCGGCCAGCACGAGCGTCGGCCGTTCGCGCTCGGCGATCGCGACCGCCGCATCCTCGGTCGCGGCGATGCCGACGACCTCGTGCCCCGCGCTTTCGACGAGCTGCTGCAGGTCCATCGCGATGATTGCCTCATCCTCGATGATCAGCACGCGCGCGGCCGTCGCCGCGCGCAGGCGGTCGCGCGCCGCGCCGAGCATCGCCTCCGCCAGGTCCTCGTCGAGGCCGAGCACCATCGCCGCCGTGGGCGCATCCAGCTCCTCGAGGGAGGTCAGCAGCAGCAGCATCCGCTCGGTGCGCGACAGCGGCGCGGCGGGCTCCTCCGGCTTCGCCACAGCGACGCGCGCGACCGCGGCGAAAAGCCCGAGCCGCGCGCCATCCTGCCCCGGCACCGCTGCCGCGCCGTGGCGGAGCGCATCGGCAACCATGGCGTCGCCGGCGGCCTGGCTGCCGGTCAGCGCGCGGGCGAAGCGTCGGGCATAAGGCAGCGCCGCGAGCAGCGCCGCGCGGTCGGTGTCGCTCATCGCCTTGTCATCTCCCGCTCCTGGCTGTGCGATGCCGCGCGCCCCCTGCGTTGATATGCACCGTGTCGTGGGACCACAAGACAACGATGACGTGCTGCGCGGCGGGATCGCGCAGTTGTTGCCAGAGCTTCGCGCCGCAGCGCGCCTGCTCACCGCATCGCGATCCGAAGCCGACGATCTCGTGCAGGAAGCGGTGCTGCGCATGCTGCGCGGGCTAGAGGGTTTCGTCGTGGATCCGGAACATGCCGGGGACGTCGTCGCGGCGCTCAGGCCCTGGGGCGTCGCCGTGCTGCGCAACGCCTTCCGCGAGCAGTGGCGTCGACGCAGGCGCGAACACGCCCACCTCGAGGCGCATCCGCCGCGGGAGGAGGGCCGTAGCGGCGGACAGGAAAGCGCGAGCACGATGCGCGACCTCGCCCGCGCGCTGGCAACGCTGCCGCCGGCGCTGCGCGAGGCGGTCGTGCTCGTCGGCGCGCAGGGGATGAGCCACGAGGACGCCGCGCGCATCTGCGACGTGCCCGTTGGCACGATGAAGGCCCGCGTGTCGCGCGCGCGCAAGCAACTCGCGTTGATCCTTGGCGCGTCTCTCCCGCTTCCGTGATGCGCTGACGGATCCGCGATGCAACCGGCCCTCCGTGCCGATCATAGACAGGGTATCGGAAGCGGAGATTTCCATGCCCAACGAGTTCCACGACCAGCTCATCACCCTGCTGCCCCGCCTGCGCGTCCAGGCACTCGCGCTCACGCGCAACCGGGCGGCGGCGGAGGATCTGGTCCAGGACGCGGTCGCCAATGCCCTCGCCGCGCAGGACAGCTTTACCCCCGGCACCAACTTCGCGGCGTGGATGCACCGCATTCTGCGCAACCGCTTCATTTCCACGCTACGCAAGCAGCGCGACACCACCGACATCGAGGACCTGCCCGCGGGCGCCTTCGCGGTCGGCGCGACACATGAGGACCGGCTGGTGCTGAAGGAACTCGGCCGCGCCGTAAACAAGCTGCCGGTGGACCAGCGCGAGGCGCTGTTCATGGTCGTTCTGCAGGGCATGTCCTATGAAGACGTGGCCGCCGCCACGGGCTGCGCCGTCGGCACGGCGAAGAGCCGTGTCTTCCGTGCCCGCCGCCAGCTCCAGGCCTGGCTGATGGGCGAGGAGAAGCCGGCCCGCACGCCCGAAACGACCCGGACCGACAATCGACTGCTTGACGAGTCCCGGGCGGAAGCCTGATCTCTTGCCGCCTGAAGCCGCCGCGCCTCGCGCGCGGCGGCACGCGGCGCGACGGGCGGCATGGACAAGGACCAGCAGAAACCGAACCTGCCGGAGCCCCCTCCCGGCCCGCAACCGGAGGCGCCCGACGCCTTCGACCTGTGGCTGCACAGCAGCCTTCACAAGCTCTACGACGGCGTCGCCCGCGAACCGATCCCGCCAGAGCTTCTGGCACTGATCGCGAGCGACCGTTCGCGCGGACAGCGCTGACCATCACCGTGCGAGGCTGGGCCGCCCGGACCGGGAGGACACAGACATCCGCCTGCTGCTCGCGCGGCGCCCCTGATCCGGGCGCCACGCGGTCACGCTGCCGGCGCGGCGATCCCGGCCGGCGCGGTGCGCTCGCGCTTGACCAGCAGCTTGTTCAGGGCGTGCACATAGGCGCGCGCGGAGGCGACGATGGTGTCGGTATCCGCGCCCTGACCGTCCACGAGCTTGCCGTTCTCCTCAAGCCGCACCGTCACGCGGGCCTGCGCGTCGGTGCCGCCCGTCACGCTCTGCACGGCGTAGAGCTTGAGGTTCACCTCATGCGGAAAGGCCTGGCGCAGCGCGGCGAAGGTCGCGTCCACGCCGCCGTCGCCGCCGGCCACCGCCTCGCGCTTCTCGCCGTCCACCTCGAGCTGGATCGAGGCGATGGGCCGCGTGTGCATCCCCGTCGAGACGGTCAGCCCGGTCAGGCGGATGCGGTCGTTGCCACGCACGACCTCGTCGTCCACCAGCGCCGCGATATCCTCGTCGTAGACGACCTTCTTGCGGTCGGCGAGGTCCTTGAAGCGCTTGAAGGCGTCGTTCAGCGCGTTGTCGCCGACCTCGTAGCCCAGCGCCTTCAGCTTGTCGCGGAAGGCGGCGCGGCCCGAATGCTTGCCGAGCACCAGCGACGTCTTGGACCAGCCGACGCTCTCCGGCGTCATGATCTCGTAGGTCGAGCTGTCCTTGAGCATGCCGTCCTGGTGGATGCCGGATTCATGCGCGAAGGCATTCCGCCCGACGATCGCCTTGTTGGGCTGCACGTCGAAGCCGGTGATGGTCGCCAGCAGCCGTGATGTCCGCAGGATGTTTCCCGAGTTCACGCCGTTCCGGACGGGAATGGCGTCGTGGCGCGTGCGCAGCGCCATGACGATCTCCTCGAGGCTCGCATTGCCCGCGCGCTCACCGATGCCGTTGATCGTGCATTCGACCTGGCGCACGCCGGCCTGGATCGCGGCCAGCGTGTTGGCGACCGCCAGCCCGAGGTCGTTGTGGTTATGGGCGGAGAAGACGACGCGGTCCGCGCCGGGGACGCGATCGCGCAGCATGCGGAAGATGCGCGTGATGTCCTCCGGCACGGCGTAGCCCACGGTGTCGGGGATGTTGATCGTGGTCGCGCCGGCCTTGATGGCGGCCTCGACGCAGCGGCAGAGGAAATCGGGCTCGGTGCGCGTCCCGTCCTCGGCCGACCATTCGACGTCGGCGGTCGCGTTGCGGGCCGCGGTCACGGAACTGGTGACGAGCTCCAGCACCTGGTCGGGCTCCATGCGCAGCTTGACGCGCATATGCAGCGGGCTGGTCGAGACGAAGGTGTGGATGCGGCCGCGCGCGGCGGGCCTGATGGCCTCCGCAGCGCGGGCGATGTCGCCCGGCGCGGTGCGGGCCAGGCCGCAGACCACCGGGCCGTCCTTCGCGAAGCGCTTCGCGATCGCCTCAACAGATTCGAAGTCGCCGACAGAGGCGATGGGGAAGCCTGCCTCCATCACGTCCACGCCGAGTTCCCACAGGGCCTCGGCCATGCGGATCTTCTCCTCGAGGTTCATCGAGAAGCCGGGCGACTGCTCGCCATCGCGCAGCGTGGTGTCGAAGACGATGATGCGGTCGGGGTCGAGCGTCCCGAAGGAGGGGTGCTGGATGGACATGTGGGGCGTTCCTGCTTGCGTCGTTAAGCCAACGGATGGCGCACGAGGCGCCAGGGCTTCCCCTGAGCGGTGCCGGCCGTCAGCGGCCGGGCGTCACGCCCAGGGGCGACGAAGTCGAAGGAGAAGGAGCGCGCGCAGGCCCAGGCCAGCCCGGAGGGCGGCGGCAGGCTCGATGCGGGGCGCGCGCGGCGTCATGACGCGCCGAACCTAGCCGGGGCGGGGGGGTTGGGCAAGCGTTGCGTTGGGCTCATCCGGTTCCGGCCCGCCGGGATGCCCGGCGGGATGCCCGGATGGCGAGGGTGGAAGCGCAGTTCCGGCAGGTCGAAATAGCCAGCGAAGCCGTCGAGCCCGAGGCGCCTCTCCGCCTTCAGCGGCACCGTGTCGAGCCAGAGATGCAGCGCGTCGTAGCGGCGCTCCGCGATGACCGTCATGCGGGGACGGTTCGCCCAACCCGGCCTGCGTCTTGCCATCGGCCGCCGCCTCACCTTGGTGGATGCGTCTTCCACCAGTGCCGCGCGATGTCGGCCCGGCGCGTCACCCACACCTCGTCCCGGTGCTTCGCGACATGGGCGAGGAAGCGCTGCAGCGCCCGCGCGCGTCCAGGCCGGCCGACAAGCCGGCAATGCAGCCCGACCGACATCATCTTCGGGCTCCCCTCACGCCCTTCCTCCAGCAGCAGGTCGAAGGCGTCGCGCAGATGCCGCTCGAAGCCGTCGGGATCGCCGAAGCCCGGCGGCACCGCGAACTTCATGTCGTTGTTGTCGAGCGTGTAGGGGATGACCAGCACGTCCTTCCCCTCGACCTTCACGTAGTGCGGCAGGTCGTCGTCGTAGCTGTCGCTGTCGTAGAGGAAGCCGCCGTGGCGGGCGACAAGCCGCCGCGTCCGCGGGCTGAAGCGGCCGGTGTACCAGCCCACCGGCGGCGTGCCGGTCAGGCGTCCGATTGTCTCCACGCAGCGCGCCATGTGGTCGAGCTCCTCGCTCTCGCTCATAGAATGGTAGTCGAACCAGCGCCAGGCATGCGACGCAACCTCATGGCCCGCTGCGGCGAAGGCGCGGGCGACATCGGGATTGAGCTCCAGTGCGCGCCCGACGCCATAGACCGTGAAGTTGAAGCCCTGCTGGGCGAACAGGCGCATCACGCGCCAGACTCCGGCGCGGGCGCCGTAGTCGAACTGCGTCTCGACGCTGCGGTTGCGCTCGCCCAGCACCGGCGATCCGCCCGGCACCTCGTGCAGATAGAGCTCGCTGCCGGGGTCGCCATTCAGCACGGTGTTCTCCCCGCCCTCCTCGTAGTTCAGCACGAAGGACAGCGCGAGCTTCGCACCGTTCGGCCATTTCGGGTCGGGCGGGTTCGCGCCATAGCCGCGGAGGTCGCGGGGATAGCCGGTGCCGTCGTCGGGGAAGCGGGCGTCTGTCATGCCGGCGACTGTATCGCGTTCAGTCCCGACAGATGAAGGGGACGAAGCTGCTCGCGGTCCCGGCATTCATCGCAGCGACCGTCATGACATCCGCCATTGCCAGCTCCTGCGGGCTGCGCGGGCAGACGTTGCGGGTCTGGCAGCCCGAAGCGAGGAAGGCGTCATGGCGCGACAGGAATTCCTCCGACAGGCCCTCGCGCCCGAAGCGCGACAGCGCCTCCGACCAGCTTTGCCCGTAGCGGCTGCATTTCTCGACGGTCCAGGCGCGGGTCTGGGCGCCGGCCGGCGCGGCCAGCAGCAGCACCAGCAGGATCGCGCGGATCACGCCGCGGCCGCCGCGGCGAGACCCACCGGCGGGCTCGCCAGCGGCTTCGGCCCCTTCGCCATCGCGACTGCCCCCGACATCGAGGCCTGCGCCAGCGCGACGGCTTTCGCCCCTTCGGCATAGGCAGCGTCGGAAGCTTCCGCGACGATGCGGTGATAGGCGCCGACATCGCCGCCGCGGAACGCCGCCCAGGCCCCGGGCACCAGGCGGACGTCCAGCGTCGCGCCGTTGCGCGCCGCCGCCTCGGCGAAGATGGCGCGCGTCGGCTCGACCGTCGTCTCGACAGCGCAGAGCACCACGACCTTGCCGCCCTGCTTCGTCGCGGTATCCGCCAGCGCGGCGTCCACGCGCAGCACGGGGATGGGCGCCGCGGCGCGCGCTGCGCCAGGCCCGACGGTCGAACAGGTCAGCAGCACCGCATCCACGCCGGGCGCGGCGAGCGCTTCCAGTGCGCGGGCGGTGCGGTCCGCGATGGCGTCGGTGAGCCCGCCCGCGGCCTCGGCGTCCTTCAGCAGGGCCTCGTTGACGGTGTGGGTCAGCGTCACGCCGGGCGGGCAGGCCGCGTCGAAGACCGCGACGTTGCCCGCGGCGGTGTGCAGGCAGGCGATGGTCTTCATGGCCTTGTTCCTCCCGTTGAACGACAAAGGACGGCAGGTTGCCCTGCCGCCCCCTTGCAGTCGATAGGCAGGCGGGTCACGCCGCGGCGCGGTGGCCGAGCGCACGGCATCGCGCCGCCCAGCCCTGCGCGACGGGGCTGCCTTCCTTCGTGGCCAACCGCTCCGCTACCATCGCCTGAGCCATCGCGGCGTCGCCGGCGCGGATCGCCGCCTCGCACAGCGTCCAGCTCAGCACGTCGCGCTGCGCATGGCTGCCGCCGAAGCGATGGGCGTGGCCACGCAGCGGCAGGACATGGGCGATCGCGCCGGCATGGTCACCGCGCCCGAAGGCCGCCAGCCCGCGCGCCAGCGGCAGCCCGACGTCGCGCGACATCATCGCGTTCGTCCCGCCGCCGGCCGCCGCGCGTTCCAGCGTGCTCAGCACCTCGTTCTGCGCCCCGACGTCGCCCGTTCCGACGAAGACCATCATCGCGTGCACGTCGTTGAAGGCGTAGATGCCGTCCGCCATCCGCGACTGCCAGGCCTCCGCCAGCCGCGACCAGCGGTCGCCGACATCGTGCCCCAGCACCCAGAGCCGCCAGAGCAGCGCCGAACCGTCCACCGCCTCCAGCGCGGACGCGAAGCCGCCGGCCGAGATGCGATCGTCGAACAGCGCGAGCGAGCCGGCGATATCGCCCTGCTCGATGCGGAACAGCGCGAGATGCCACCAGTTGTGGAAGGCGAAGAGGTTGTCGGGCGACCAGCCCGGCGCGGTGTCGCGCAGGAAGGCGGCACCTTCCTCTGCCCGGCCCTGCATCTCCAGGACATGCGCCACCGCATGCACCGCCCAGCCGTCGCGCGGGTCGAGCGCCACGCCGCGCCGGCCTTCCTCCTCGGCGCGCGCGTAGTCGCCGCATTCCTCGAGCCCGAAGGCATGCATGCCGAGCAGGTAGCCATGCCCCGGCATGCCGTCCCGCCAGGCCGGCAGGACGCGTGCCACGCGGTCGCGCAGCATCTGGCTCTGGCCGAGGAAGAAGTCGCCGAGCTGGGCGAGCTGAACGGCAAGAAGGTCGTGGGGGTTCTCGACCGCCGCCAGCCCCCATTGCTCGGTCGCGGCGTGGAGATCGCCATCGGCCCAGAGGCGTGCCGCGGTGATGTAGCGGCGCTCCCGCCCATTCGCCTTGCCTGCCAGCGCCTCCGCCTGCTGGAGGCTCGACCGCAACTCGGCGTCGAAGGCCTTGTCGGTGGCGGTTGCGATGATACCGGCGCGCACGGCATGCGCCATGACGCAGTCCGGCTGGTCGGCGATCACCTCGTCCAGCGCGGCGATGGGATCGACCTGGTAGGTGTGGAACTTCAGGAAGGCGGCGTCGAGCTTCGCGGCGGTCGCCGCATCGCAGCTCAGCGGGTTGCCCCTGATGTCGGTGGCCATGTGTGTCTTCCTTTCGGCGGTTCCGGCTGGCCCCTGTTTGCCGCCCCGGCGGCCGTCGCTCCACCGGCCGCGTGGTGCAGCCGCCGCATTTTCCGCAACGCCTTTGGTTCCAATGATTTGGGCCCCGGGTTGCGCTGCCGCGGCCTGCTCTGCAGGTGTTCTTGCACAGCGCGACTGCACCTGCGGTACAGTGAACCCATGGCCACGACACTCGCGAGGCGCGACAGCGCGCGTGAACGCCTGCTGGACCTGGCCGAGGCCGCGGTCCTGCAGAAGGGCTTCGGCGCCACCTCCATCGAGGAGCTGATCGCCGGCGCCGGCCTTTCCAAGAGCGGCTTCTTCTACCACTTCCGCGACAAGGGAGAGCTCGCGAAGGCCCTTCTGCTGCGCTACATCGAGCGCGACCGGGCGATCCTGGACGACCTCTTCGCGCGCGCCGACGCGCTGAACGACGATCCGTTGCACGGCTTTCTCGTCGCGCTGAAGCTGTTCGCAGAGCTGATGGCCGAGATGACGGAGGTGCATCCCGGCTGCATGGTGGCCTCGGTCTGCTACCAGGAGCAGCTCTTCGACCGCGAGATCCGCGACCTCAACCGCGACGCGGTACTCGCCTGGCGCGGGCGCTTCCGCGAAAGGCTGGAGCGCATTGCGGCGATGTATCCGCCGCGCATCGCGGTGGACCTCGATGACCTCGCCGACATGGTCTCGGTCACGGTGGATGGCGGGATCACGATCTCCCGCGTGATGCGCGACCCGCGGCTGCTGTCGCGGCACATTCTGCTCTACCGCGCGCTGGTGCGCGCGACCTTCCTTGGCGCATGAAGAAGGGCGCCGGAGGTCTCCCTCCGGCGCCCTTGCTTCACCTGCCCCGCGATGCGGGGGAGGCCGGGAGGGGGCCTGCCTCAGTTCCGGCTCTTGTCCACCAGCTGGTTCTTCTTGATCCACGGCATCATGCCGCGGAGCTTCTCGCCGACCTCCTCGATCGGATGCTCCGCGAGCCGCCGGCGCGTCGCCTTGAAGCTGGCCTGGTTGACCCTGTTCTCCAGCATCCAGTCGCGCGCGAAGCGGCCGGACTGGATGTCCTCCAGCACCTTCTTCATCTCCTTCTTCGTCTCGGCCGTGATGATGCGCGGGCCCGTGACGTACTCCCCGTACTCCGCGGTGTTGGAGATCGAGTAGTTCATGTTGGCGATGCCGCCCTCGTAGATCAGGTCCACGATCAGCTTTACCTCGTGCAGGCACTCGAAATACGCCATCTCCGGCGCGTAGCCCGCCTCGACCAGCGTCTCGAAGCCCGCCTTGATCAGCTCGACCAGGCCGCCGCAGAGCACGACCTGCTCGCCGAAGAGGTCGGTCTCGCACTCCTCCTTGAAGGTCGTCTCGATGATGCCGGAACGCCCGCCGCCGACGGCCGAGGCATAGGACAGCGCGATCTCCAGCGCATTGCCCGAAGGGTTCTGGTGGACGGCCACCAGGCAGGGCACGCCGCCGCCCTTCTGGTATTCGCCGCGAACGGTGTGGCCGGGGCCCTTCGGCGCGATCATGAAGACGTCGATGTCGGGGCGCGGCTCAATCAGGTTGAAGTGCACGTTCAGGCCGTGGGCGAAGGCGATGGCCGAGCCCGGGCGCAGGTTCGCGTGCAGGTGGTCGCGGTAGAGGTCGCCCTGCAGTTCGTCGGGCGTGAGCACCATCGTCACGTCGGCCCACTTCGCGGCCTCCGCCGGCGTCATCACCTTGAAGCCCGCCGCCTCGGCCTTCGCCCAGGACCCGCCGGGGCGCAGCCCGATGACGACGTCCTTCACGCCGCTGTCGCGCATGTTCATGGCATGCGCATGGCCCTGGCTGCCGAAGCCGATGACGGCCACCTTCCTGCCCTTGATCAGGTTCACATCCGCATCGCGGTCGTAGTAAACGCGCATTGGTCCCGTTCCTTCTAGTTCGGCCGTGTTCGTGGCCTGTGATGCACCAACTCGTGGATGAAGCCCAGCTTCCGCCCGACGGCCTCGCTCAGGACGAAGGGGTAGAGATCCGGCGTCCCCATGCTGCGGTTCATCGCGTTCATCGCGACCGTCAGCGGGGTCCAGGCCAGCAGGATGTCCTCGATGGAGGCGCGGTAGGGGTCGAAATCCACCTCCGCCTCCAGCACGCCCTCGCGGTCCAGCCGCGGGCGGATGCTCATGCCGAAGCTCGCCGCCATCTCCAGGCTGTCCACCATGTGGAGGTAGTGGGCGAAGCATTCCGCCCAGTCCTCATGCGGATGCGCCGCCGCGTAGGCCGAGATGTACTGGCCGCGCCAGTCGTCCGAAGGCGGCTTCGCGTAATGCGCCTTCAGCGCCTCGGCGTAGTCGGCCCGCTCGTCGCCGAACAGCGCGCGGAATGCGTCCTGGCGGCCGGCACGTTCCACCAGGACGAGGAAGTAGTAGTGCCCGACCTCGTGCCTGAAATGGCCGAGCAGCGTGCGGAAGGGCTCGTGCATCGCGCTGCGCCGCTTCTCCCGCTCGGCGTCGTCGGCCTCGGCCAGCGCCACGGTGATCTGGCCGTTGTCGTGCCCGGTCATCGCGTTCTGCGCGGCGGTGTCGGCCAGGAAGGAGAAGCGCAGCTCCTCCGGGTCGTGCGGCAGGTCAAGCCGGTCGAGCGTGTAGAGCAGCCGGTGCTTCGCGACCTCGAGGTTCTGCCAGAGCGGCAGGTTCGCCGCGATGGTGAGGTCCGGCACGACGGCGTTGTGGCGGCAGGCCGGGCAGTATTCCTGCTCCTCGTCCTCCCGCAGCATCCAGTTGCAGGCCTGCCAGGCCGCATTGGCGCAGGGCTTCCAGCGCTGCCGGTCGAGCAGTGCGACGCCGTCCGCGAAGGCGGACAGCATCCGCTGCGGCGGCAAGTAGCCGAGGGCGGAGCCGCATTTCTCGCAGCTCGTGTTCTCGAAATGCAGCAGGTTGCTGCACTTCTGGCAGGCGAAGAGGCGCATGAGCGGGGTTCCGGTATCGGTGCGCCCCTGGAACCGCGCGATCCCACCCAAGGTTTCAGGGCCTGAGCGAGGAGGTGCCGCGCGCGATCGCCACGGCCCCGGTCCGCGACACCTCGGCCAGCCCGACGGGCCGCATCAGCGCGCAGAATGCGTCGATCTTGTCCGCATTGCCCGTCATCTCGAAGACGAAGCTCTCGGTGGTCGCATCCACCACGCGGGCGCGGAAGGCATCGGCCAGGCGCAGCGCCTCGACGCGGTTCTCGCCCTTGCCGACGACCTTGATGAGCGCGAGCTCGCGGACGAGGTGCGGGCCTTCCAGCGTCAGGTCGGAGACCTTGTGCACCGGCACCAGGCGATCGAGCTGCGCCTTGATCTGCTCGATCACCATCTCCGTGCCGCTGGTTACGATGGTGATGCGGGAGATGCGGCCGGTGTCGTCCACCGGCGCGACGGTCAGGCTGTCGATGTTGTAGCCGCGGCCGGAGAACAGGCCGATGACGCGCGCGAGCACGCCGGCCTCGTTCTCCACCAGCACCGCGATCGTCGCGGCGCGCATGTCGTTGTCGGTGGGGTCAGGCATGGATCCAGGTCCGGAAGGAGCAGGAGAAAGCGGGCGGGATCACCGCGCCGCTGGTCGGAAGTCGTCGGCGTCAGACGAGGACCTTGCCCTCGTCGGTGACGCCGGCGACGCCGCCTTCCTGCTCCGGCCCCAGGATCATCTCGTTATGCGCCGCGCCGGACGGGATCATCGGGAAGCAGTTTTCCTTCTGGTCCACCGCGATGTCGGCGATGACGGGCTTGTCGATCGCGATCATCTCCCGGATCACGCGGTCGAGGTCGTCGGCCGACGTCGCGCGCATGCCGACGGCGTGGAAGCTCTCGGCGAGCTTCACGAAGTCGGGCAGCGCGGCGCTGTAGCTCTCGGAATAGCGGCCGCCATGCAGCAGTTCCTGCCACTGGCGGACCATGCCCATGTACTCGTTGTTGAGGATGAAGACCTTCACGGGCAGGCGGTACTGCGCGAGCGTCCCCATCTCCTGGATGTTCATCAGGATGGACGCCTCGCCCGCGATGTCGATGACCAGCGCGTCGGGATGCGCGATCTGCACGCCCATCGCGGCGGGCAGGCCGTAGCCCATCGTGCCGAGGCCACCGCTCGTCATCCAGCGGTTCGGCTTCTCGAAGCCGAAATACTGGGCGGCCCACATCTGGTGCTGGCCGACCTCCGTCGTGATGAAGGTCTCACGGCCCATTTCCTTCGTTATCTCGTAGAGCCGCTTCACCGCGTGCTGCGGCTTGATGATCTTGCCTTCCTGGCGGTAGCGCAGGCAGTCCTTCGCGCGCCAGCCATCGATCGCGCGCCACCAGGCCGCGATGGCCTCGCGGTCGTGCGGGGCCGGGTCTTCCTTCCAGGCCTCGATCAGCGCGGCGAGCACGCGGCCCGCATCGCCCACGACCGGCACGTCCACCTTGACGTTCTTGTTGATCGAGGACGGGTCGATATCGACGTGGATCTTCTTGGAATCCGGCGCGAAGGCGTTCAGCCGCCCCGTCACGCGGTCGTCGAAGCGCGCGCCGATGTTCAGCATGACGTCGCAGCCATGCATCGCCAGGTTCGCCTCGTAGGTCCCGTGCATGCCGAGCATGCCGAGGAACTGCGGGTCGGAGGACGGGTAGGCGCCGAGCCCCATCAGCGTGTTGGTGCAGGGGAAGCCCGTCATGCGGACGAACTTCGTCAGCAGCTCCGACGCCTCGGGACCCGCATTGATCACGCCGCCGCCGGCATAGACGACCGGGCGCTTCGCGGCCTTGAGCAGCGCCACGGCCTTGCGGATCTGGCCGGCATCGGGCTCGGTCTGCGGGCGGTAGGAACGGTGCGGCTGGTCGGCCGGCGGCGCGTCGGTATAGGGCGCCTTGGCGATCAGGATGTCCTTCGGCAGGTCGATCACCACCGGGCCGGGACGGCCGGTGCGCGCGACCCGGAAGGCCTCGTGCACGACGCGCGCCAGGTCGGACGACTTCTTGACGAGGTAGTTGTGCTTGGTCGCGGGGCGCGTGATGCCCGTCGTGTCGGCTTCCTGGAAGGCGTCGTTGCCGATCAGGTGCGTCGGCACCTGGCCCGTCAGGCAGACCACGGGGATGCTGTCCATCAGCGCGTCCACGAGGCCCGTCACGGCGTTCGTCGCGCCGGGGCCGGACGTCACCAGCACGCAGCCCACCTTGCCAGTGGAGCGCGCATAGCCCTCCGCCGCATGCACCGCGGCCTGCTCGTGGCGGACCAGGATGTGGCGGATGGCGTTCTGCTGGAACAGCGCGTCGTAGATCGGCAATACCGCGCCGCCGGGATAGCCGAAAATGACCTCTACGCCCTGGTCCTTCAGCGCGCGAAGGACGACCTCCGCGCCCGACATCGTCAGGGCGGCGGGATCGGCGTGCTGGGACGTGGCGGACATCGGAGTGGTGCTTTCTTCGCGCGCAATTTTCGTGCGCGCCTCTCTCTGCGCTCGCGGCCCATCCGCGGCGGGGCGGCACCCCTAGACCCTATGCCGCACTGCGTCAACGCGCCTTCCCAAGGAATAATGCGAAATATTCTAACAAACTTTCCGAATCTTGCGTGTTATTAGCCCATCTTGCAGCGAATCGTCGTGTCCGTGCCGGTCCTGCGAGGTCGTGGTGGCGGAACCAGGTCGCCTGCCGCTTGGTGTATTGCCCGGTGTTGAGGATGGCGCGCTTCGAAGCCTCCTCCAGCGTCATGCGGCCGGCCAGATGCGCCAGCAGTTCCGGCACGCCATGCGCGCGCATCGCCGGCAGAGCGGGATTAAGGTGCTGCTCCCCGAGCGCGCGGACTTCCTCGATCGCGCCCTCGCGCAACATCATGTCCCACCGCGCCGCGATGGCGGCCCGCAGCGCATCGCGCGGGGGGTCGAGCACCACGCCCGCGAAATCAAAGGGCGCGGGGCCCGTGCCGCCGGCCTTCTGCCAGGCCCGGAGCCCCTGCCCCGTGCCTGTCGCGACCTCGTAGGCCCGCGCGATGCGCTGGCTGTCGGAAGGCCGCAGCGTCGCCGCGGTCTCGGGGTCCAGCGCGGCCAGCCGCGCATGGAGCGCTGCCGGCCCCTCCTCCGCGAGCAGGCGCCGCGCCTCCGCCCGCGCGACTGCCGGCACCGGCGGGACCTCCGCCAGGCCCTCGGTCAGAGCCGCGAAATACAGGCCCGTCCCGCCGCAGAGGATCGGCACGCGACCCGCCTGCCACGCGCGGTCCATCGCCGCCAGCGCCGCGCCGCGCCACCAGGCCGCCGTCCCGGCCTCCGCCGCCGGGCGAACGCCGTAGAGCTCGTGCGGCACCCGCGCCAGGTCGGCGTCGGTCGGCCGCGCCGTGATGACGCGAAGCTCCCGGTAGACCTGCATGGAATCCGCGTTGATCACCACGCCGCCGACCCGCTCCGCCAGGTCCAGCGCCAGCGCGCTCTTCCCAGACGCCGTCGGCCCGGCGACCAGGATCGCCGGTGGTTGCCTAGTCCCGGTCACAGTGGCAGAGGGCGCCCATGCCCAATGTGCTGACCCTGGTCGCGCCGCCAGGCGCGCTCGACCCTGCCCTCGTCGCGCGTGCCCGGACCGCGCTGGACGCGCTCGGCATCGCGCCCGGCAAGCCGGACTGGCTGTCGGAGAGGGAGGCCGCCGACATCCCGTTCCAGGGCGCCCCCGACCAGGCCGTCGCCGCTGCCCGCGCCGCGCTGTCCGACGCCCCGGTGGACGCCATCGCGACCCCGGCCGAGAGCCGCCGCAAGCGTCTGCTCATCGCCGACATGGACAGCACCATCGTCACTTCCGAGACGCTGGACGAGATCGCCGCCTATGCCGGGCTGAAGGACAGGATCGCCGAGATCACCCGCCGCTCCATGAACGGCGAGCTCGACTTTCGCGCCGCGCTCATCGAGCGCGTCGGCATGCTGGAGGGCCTCTCCGCCGCGGCGCTCGACGCGGTCTGGCAGGCCACGCGGATGATGCCGGGTGCGGCCGAGCTCGTCGGCACGATGCGCGCGCATGGCGCCGTCACCTGCCTCGCCTCCGGCGGCTTCACCTTCTTCACGGGACGCGTGGCGGAGCGCCTCGGCTTTCATGAGCACGCGTCGAACACGCTGGTGATCGAGCGCGGCAAGCTGACGGGTCGTGTCGCCGAGCCGATCTTCGACCGCAACGCCAAGCTCGCGACGCTGACGCGCCTCGCCACCCAGCACGGCCTGCCGATGGACGCGACACTCGCCGTCGGCGACGGCGCGAACGACCTCGACATGATCCGCGCCGCCGGCCTCGGCGTCGCCTTCAAGGCCAAGCCCGTGGTCGCGGCCGCGGCCGGCGCGCGGGTGGACCACGGCGACCTGACGGCGCTGCTCTTTGCCCAGGGGTACCGTCGGCAAGAGTTCCGCGGCGGCTGACAGCGCAGGCACCGCGCCCGCGGTCGCCGTTCCGCCCCCCGGTGCCCTCCCGCGGCGTTGCCGCGGGAGGCGGAGCCTAGTCGAGGCGTCGGGAGCCAATCCGGGGTCCCCGCGAAGACGCGAAGCGGCTTCGTGGGGATTGGATCACCCGGGACGCCCCTGCTGCGGCTGCGGCGCCAGGCGCAGCGGCACCCAGCGCTGGCCCTGCGGGCCTTCCACCAGCAGCAGCGCCGTCGCGCGGCCCTGTCGGCGCAGGCGCTCCAGGCGGTCCTGCACCTCCTGCGGCGTCGTCACGCGTTCCTGCTGCACCTCGACGATCACGTCGCCGGGGCGGAGTTCGCGCTCGGCGCCCGGGCTGCCCGGCGCGACCTCGGTGATCACCACGCCGCGGCTTTCCGCGCGCAGGCTGAAGCGCTCGCGCTGTTCCGGCGTGAGCGGCGCGATCCGCAGGCCGAGGCCCGAGAGCTCCGTCGTCTGCGGCCGCGGCGTCGGCTGGTTGGGCTGGGCAGCGGCCTGCTGCTGGTCGGAGGGCAGCTCGGCGACCGTGACCTGCACCGTCTCCTCCTTGCCGTTGCGCCAGACCACGACGGGGACCTGCGTGCCGACCCGCGTCTCGGCCACGATGCGCGGGAGGTTGCGCATCTCGCGCACTTCCTGGTTGTTGAAGCGCAGGATCACGTCGCCGGCCTGGATGCCACCGGCCGCCGCCGGCCCGCCATCCTGCGCGCGCGCCACCAGCGCCCCGCGCACGCCGTTGTGCTGCAGGCCGAGGCTCTCCGCGATCTCGTCCGTGACCTGCTGGATGTTCACCCCGAGCCAGCCGCGGCGGACGCGCCCGTCGTCGCGTAGCTGCGCCACGATGCTCCTGGCCAGGTTCGACGGGATGGAGAAGCCGATGCCGATGGACCCGCCGGATGGCGAGTAGATCGCGGTGTTGATGCCGATGACCTCGCCGTTCAGGTTGAACAGCGGCCCGCCGGAATTGCCGCGATTGATCGCGGCGTCGGTCTGGATGAAGTCGTCGTAGAGCCCCTGGCGGATGTCGCGCCCGCGCGCCGAGACGATGCCGGTCGTCACCGACCCGCCAAGCCCGAAGGGATTGCCGATCGCGACCACCCAGTCCCCGACCTCGGCGCTGTCACTGTCGCCGAAGGGCACCGCCGGCAGCGGGCGCTCTGGGCGGACGCGCAGCACCGCGATGTCGGTGCGGGGGTCGGCGCCGACCAGCTCGGCCTTCAGCGTCGTGTTGTCCTGCAGGACGACGTTGATCTCGTCCGCGCCCTCGATGACGTGGTTGTTGGTCACCACGATGCCGGTGGCGTCGATAATGAAGCCCGATCCCAGCGACTGCGCACGGCGCTGCTGCTGCGGCGGGCGGTTGGGCTGGCCGGGCTGCGGCTGCTGGCCCGGGCGGTTGCGCTCGAGGAAGTCGCGGAAGAATTCCTCGAAGGGACTGCCGGGCGGCGCCTGCGGCACTTCCGGCGCGTCGCGCTGGGCACGCTGCCCGCTGCCGGCGGCCTGGGTGGTCTGGATGTTGACCACCGCCGGCAGCAGCCGCCGCGCCAGCGGCGCGAAGGAGGACGGCGCGCCCGGCGGCGCGACCTGCGGGGCTATCTGCTGGGCAGCCGCGGGCTGGCCGAGGCCGAGCGGCGCGGCCAGGACGGCGGCAATGGCGAGCGGAGCAAGACGCACGGGGGGCAACCTTCCCTGATGGGGCGAGCCTAGCGGCAAGTGGGCCGCGAAGCACCCAGTTTGGCATGTCCGGCCCGATCGGTAAGCCCGCGGGCCGGGCCTGTCCCGTGACAGAGCGTCACGGAACCCCGCGGGTTCGGCTCACCGGGTGATGAGCCAGGCGACGCCGATCCCGGCCGCCGCCGCCACCAGCCCGCCAACACGCAGCCGTTGCTCCGGCAGCTCGGCCAGCCTGCCGACCGCCCGCCGCATGGCGTCCGGTGCGACGGCGTAGAGCAACCCCTCCACCGCCAGCACCACCGCCACGCCGGCCAGGACCTGGGCCAGCGTCATCGCCCGCGCCGGACCTCAATCCGAGGTCCGGGCCGGGGCCGGCGCGGCCGCCGGGGCTGCCGGCGGCGCGGGCGCGACGGCGCCGGGCTGGCCGATCTGCGAGGTCCCGCGGAAGTAGCGGAAGAACTCGCTGTCCGGCGACAGCAGCAGCCGCGTCTCGCCCTCGCCGAAGGCGTCGCGATAGGCCTGCATGGACCGCCAGAACTGGAAGAAGGCGGGGTCGCGCTGGAAGGCATCCGCGAAGATGCGGATCGCCTCCTGCTCGCCCTGGCCGCGCAGGATGTCGGCGCTCGCCTGGCCTTCGGCCAGCAGCACCGTCCGCTCGCGGTCGGCGCCGGCTCGCACCCGCACCGCCACCTCCGCGCCCTCGGCGCGCGCTTCCCGGGCGACGCGCTCGCGCTCGGACTGCATGCGCGACAGGATCGCCTGGGTGTTCTCCTCCGGCAGGTCGGCGCGGCGGATGCGGACATCCGTCACCTCGATGCCGAAGCGGCGCGCTTCCTCGTTCACCTGGTTGCGGATCGTGCCCATGATCCGCGTGCGGTCGGTGGACAGCACCGACAGCAGCGGCTCGTTGCCCAGCACCCGGCGCAGCGAGGACTGCACGATCGAGTTCAGCCGCGCCCGGATGCCCGCCTCCGTCGCGCCGACCGTCTGGTAGAACTCGAGCGGGTTGGTGATGCGGTAGCGCGTGAAGCTGTCCACGATCAGGCGGCGCTGGTCGCCGAGGATCACCTCCTCGCCGGGCGCGTCGTAGTCCAGCAGGCGGCGATCGAAGGCGATCACCGACTGGATGAAGGGCAGCTTGTAGTGCAGCCCGGGCTCGCGGATCACGCGGATCGGCTCGCCGAACTGGGTGATCAGCACCTGCTGCGTCTGATGCACGGTGAAGAGCGTGGAGGAGGCGACGAGCAGCGCCGCCGCCAGCACCACCGCCCCGATCAGGGCGCGGCTCATCGGGGCACTCCCTGGCCACGGGGCGTCGTGCTGACGCTGGGTTGCTGCCCCGGCTGCGGCCTGACCTGCGGCAGCGCCGCGGCGGGCGGCACGGCACGGCCGGGCTCGCCGAGGTTCAGCAGCGGCACGATGCCCTGCAGCCCGGCATCCACCACGATCTTCGGGTTACGGCGCAGGATCTCCTCCATCGTCTCGATGTACATCCGCCGCGTCGTGACGTCCTGCGCGACCTGGTAGGCGCTGAGCACCGAGAGGAAGCGCTGCGCCTCGCCCCGGGCGCGGGCGACCTGGCTTTCCTTGAAGCCTTCGGCTTCCTGGACCATGCGCTCGGCCTCGCCGCGGGCGCGGGGGATGATGTCGTTGCGATAGCTCTCGGCCTCGTTGCGGGCGCGCTCGCGGTCCGCATTGGCGCGCTGCACGTCGCGGAAAGCGTCCACGACCTGCGCGGGCGGATCGACCTTCTGCAGCTGCACCTGCGTGATCTCCACGCCCGAGCGGTACTGGTCGAGGATCGCCTGCGCCCCGCGCCGGACCTCCTGCTCGATCTGCGCGCGGGCCTCGGTCAGCGCGGGCTGGATCGGCGTGCGGCCGATCACCTCGCGCATCACGCTCTCCGCCGCCGACTTGACGGTCGCCTCGGGGTTGCGGGTGTTGAACAGGAACTCGCCGGCGTCGCGGATGCGCCAGAACACCGCGAAGTCGATGTCGATGATGTTCTCGTCGCCGGTCAGCATGTGGCTTTCCTCCGGCACGTCGCGCGCCGCGACCGGGCGCATGCCCGGCGAGGTGTCGGCGGCGGTGCGGAAGCCCACATCCACGCGGTTGATGCGCGTCACGCGCGGCGTGGTGACGGATTCGACGGGCCAGGGGATGTGGTAGTTCAGGCCCGGCGGGGCGGTGCGCTCGAAGGCGCCGAAGCGCATCACAACGCCCTGCTCGTCCGGCTGGACGCGGTAGAAGCCCGACGCGGCCCAAAGCACGACCAGGACGAGCGCGATCAGCGCCAGGCCCTTGCCCCCGGTGCCGCGCGGCAGCCAGCGCCGGACCGCGTCCTGCGCCTGGCGGATTATGTCGTCGAGGTCGGGGGTGGGCCCGCGCCCGCCGCCCTGGCCTCCGCCCGGAGGCGGTGGCGGCGATCCCCACGGCCCGCCTGGCCTGGGATTGCCCCAGGGGCTGGGTCCGCCGCTGTTGTTCCACGCCATTCGGGTCCTCGACCTCCTTGTTGTCCCGGCAGTCCAGTGTTTGGGCGGCAGGGGTGCAGCCGCCGTGCCGCCGGTCCATATCACCCCCGGCGCCCCGGCGGCAGGCCCAGGTCACCCCTTTGGGTCACCCGGTTGCGGCCCCGGCGATATCGAAGCCTTCGGGAGGTTTTTCAAGCGATGGGCGAGACACTTGAGGCCCGTATCCGCACGGCGCTTCGTTCGGTGAGGGACCCCGCCAGCGGCCGCGACATCGTCGAGGCGGGCATGGTGGAGGGCCTGACCGAGAAGGCCGGCATGGTCCAGTTCGCGATACAGGTCCCCCGCGAACGCGCCCGCGATTCCGAGCCGCTGCGCACGGCCGCCGAGAAGGCCGCGGCCGCCGTCCCCGGTGTCCTGTCGGCGACCGCCGTCCTGACCGCCCACCGGGCGGAGCCGGCGCCCGCCGCTGCCAAGCCCGCCGGCCGCACCCCAACAGGCCAGGGGCCGATGCTCCTCCCGGATGTCGGCGCGATCGTCGCCGTCGCCTCAGGCAAGGGCGGCGTCGGCAAGTCCACCACCGCGGTCAACCTCGCCGTCGCCCTGGCGACCCAGGGGCTGAAGGTCGGGCTGCTCGACGCCGACATCTACGGCCCGTCGCTTCCCCAGATGCTCGGCACCCGCGAACGCCCCCGCGCGGAGGGCCAGCGCATCATCCCGCTGCAGCGATGGGGCCTGAAGGCGATGTCCATCGGCTTCCTGGTGGAAGAGGATACCGCGATGATCTGGCGCGGCCCGATGGTCATGGGCGCGCTGGAACAGCTGATGGGCCAGGTCGAGTGGGGCAGCCTCGACGTCATGGTCGTGGACATGCCGCCCGGCACCGGCGACGCGCAGCTCACGATGTCCCAGCGCGTGCCGCTCGCCGGCGCGGTGATCGTCTCCACGCCCCAGGACGTCGCCCTGATCGACGCCCGACGCGGCGTGAAGATGTTCGAGAAGGTGGGCGTCCCCGTCCTCGGGCTGATCGAGAACATGAGCTTCTACTGCTGCCCGAACTGCGGCCACCGCGCCGACCTCTTCGGCCATGGCGGCGCGCGGAAGGAGGCCGAGGCGCTCGGCGTCGAATTCCTGGGCGAGCTGCCGCTCAAGCTCGAGATTCGCCAGCTCGCCGATGCCGGCACGCCAATCGTGGCGTCGCGCCCCGACAGCGAGGAGGCGAAGACCTACCAGCGCATCGCGAGCCGCCTGCGGGAGAAGCTGGCCGGGCGCGCCGGCGCGAAGGCCGGACCGCGGATCGTGGTGGAGTAGAGGTCGGCGGACGGGACGGTCGGGAGGATCGGCAGATGGCAGGACGCGGGGCGATCGTCGTCGCGATGCTGGCCCTGGCCTGCTGTGCGGCCGCGCAGGCGCAGCGCCCCTCGGGCTGCGCCGCGCTGGCCGCCAACGGCGTGCCCGCCGCGGTCTCCCGCGTCCTCGCCGAGGTGCTGCGCGTGCCGCCGGCGGCGATGCGCCCGGAGGCCCGCATCGCCGAGGATCTTCGCGCGGACGAGCTTTCGGAGGTCGAGATCGTGATGGCGATCCGGCGCGACCTCGGCGTGGAGCTCGACGATGCCTGGGCGCGCCAGGCGCGCACCGTGGGCGCGCTGAACGACCTGGTGGTCGCGGCGCTGCGCCCGCGCTGCCAGCGCTGAGACGCGGAGCCCTCTCTCGCTCTTAGGGGCGGAGGGGGCTCAGCAGCGCGTCCGTCTCCGCCGCGCGCGGCATCGCGCTCGCGGCACCTGGACGCGTCACCGCGATCGCCGCCGCCGCGCTCGCGCGCCGCATCGCCGCTTCAAGCACCAGCCCGCGATCCAGCGCCGCGCAGAGCACGCCGCACCAGCAATCGCCGGCGCCCGTCGTGTCCACCGGCGTGACGGAGAAGGCCGGCACCGCGACCTCGCCCGCCGCCGTCGCTGCGACCACCCCGGCCTCGCCCATCGTCACGGCGACCCCGGCGCCCAGTACGCCGCGCAGTGCCGCGGCGTCTGGGGCGCAGCCCAGCCGCGATGCCAGCACCTCCGCCTCGTGCTCGTTGACGATCAGCAGGTCGACGGCGCGCATGGCCTCCACCCGCAGCTCACCCGGCGGCGCCAGGTTCAGCACCACCCGCGCGCCGCGCGCCTTGGCCCGGCGGATCAGCGCTGCGACCTCATCCGGCGGCACCTCCATCTGCAGCAGCACGATCGCGCCGGGGGAGAGAATCGCGTCCTCCAGTTGACCAGCGCGGGCCAGCGCATTCGCGCCCGGCGCCACCGCGATCTGGTTCCGCCCCGCCGCGTCCACGCAGATCGAGGCGCAGCCGGTCGGCGCGTCGGGCACCGCCAGCCGCGAGAGGTCCACGCCGGCGTCGCGCAGCGCCGCCGTCGCGACCTCGGCGAAGCCGTCGCGCCCGACCGCGCCGGCGAAGATCACGCGCGCGCCGTCGCGCGCCGCGGCGACCGCCTGGTTGGCACCCTTGCCGCCCGGGAAGGTCTTCACGTCCTGGCCCATCACCGTGACACCCGGCGCGGGCAGGTCCGGCACGGTGAAGACGAGGTCGGCATTGGCCGAGCCGAACACGATCACCGTCATGGCGCGGGCTCCGCGAACATGCGTCCCGCCCGCGCGCGCTCGTAGAGCGTCGCGATCAGCGCCTCGAAGACCGGCGCCACCTGCCGCGCGGGGTTCATGCGCCTGTGGGTCGCGGCCTCGGCGATGCCCTCGTGCCGCCAGTGCCCGGTGCCGATCACGCCTTGCAGGAACCCCTGCGCGCGGTCGCAGGCCATGGCGAAGCGGGCAGCCGGCGTGACGCCTTCCTCGAACTCCTCCCAAAGCCCGCGCAGCCTGGCGCCGAGGTCGGGCGGCAGGCCGCCGAAGACGATGTCGGCGGCCGCGCGCTCGCGATCGGCCTGGGTCAGCACATGCGCCTCGTCATAGGCGAAGGTGTCGCCGGCCTCGACCTCCACCAGGTCATGCGCGGCGATCATCGCCAGCACGTGGCCGAGGTCGGGCGGGTCCACGACCTCGCCATGCAACAGGATCGCGACCAGCGCCACGTTCCAGCAATGCTCGGCCGAGTTCTCCTGCCGCGCCGCGCCGTCCGGCCCGACGGTCCGCCCGCGGCGCTCCACGTGCTTCAGGCGATCGGCCAGCGCGAGGAAGTCGATCACGGCGGCCACGCGGTCAGGTGTCATCGCAGCGTCCACCGTCCCAGGAGAAACCCGAACAGCACCGCCCCGCCGAGCAGCGCGCCGATCTCGCCGAACATCGCATGCGCCAGCGGCAGACCGATCATCACGAGCCCGACGAGCAGCGCCACCTTCCACCACCGGCCGAAGCCGAAGGCGAAGCGCGGCGCGGCCTTCGCCTTGCCGCGCGCGGGTGCTCGCCTGCCCGCCGAGGCGCTAGCCACGCCCCAGCGCCTCCATCAGCTCGCGCCATTCGCGCTTCGACAGCCCCGAGCCTTCCTGCGCCACGGCCTCGCCGGCCACCATCCGCTTCACGATGTCCAGCATCTGCGCGGAGAAGGTCACCGCCCCCAGCCGGTAGTCGCGGAAGGCGCCGGCCGCGATCGGCACCCAGGCCTCGGCGGTCCGCATCATGGCTTCCGCATAGACACGGATCTCGTACTGCGCATGCGCATCCGCCCGCAGCGAGAGGAAGTGGAAGAGGTTGTGCAGGTCCGTCTTCCAGTACCACTGCGTATAGGCATTCAGCGTCAGGTTCATCCGCGCGAGCTCCCGCGCCAGGCCCGACCGGCCCTCGTCGATGACCTTGCCGTCCTCGTCCTCGTTCAGCATCTCGAGGTAGTGGTCGTAGTTGCGCGTCGCGTCCTCGCGCAGCAGGTCGAGCACGCGGCGTGCCTCCTCACCTTCCAGCACGTCGCCGCGACCCTGGCGGTTGACAGAGGACTGCGCCGCCAGCTGCGCCGGCGCCGGCAGGTAGAACTCCCGGTCCAGGATCGAGTAGCGCGCGGAGTATTCGTTCACGTTGGCCGTGCGGTGGCGGATCCACTGCCGCGCGACGAAGATCGGCAGCTTCACATGGTACTTGATCTCGCACATCTCGAAGGGCGTGGAGTGGCGGTGCCGCATGAGGTAGCGGATCAGCCCGCGATCCTCGTTCGCCGCCCGCGTGCCGCGCCCGTAGCTCACGCGCGCAGCCTGCACGATCGCGGCATCGTCGCCCATGTAGTCGACGACCCGCACGAAGCCGTGGTCGAGCACCGGCAGCGCCTCGAACAGCATGGCCTCGAGCGCAGGCACGGTGGGACGCCGCGTCGGCGCGGTCGCCCGGCGCGCGGCCTCGATCTCCTGCTGCTGCTCGCTGGTCAGCGCCATGCCCGGCTCCTCGATCCCGGCGCCTTCCTAGCCCGAAGCCCGAGTCGCGGGCAGCCCCCGACGCAGGCCCTCAGCCCGCCTGCTCCAGGTAGCTCTGGAAGACGCAGGCATGGACCAGGCTGGCCTCCGCCCCCTTCGGCCATAGGTCCTCGCTGCGGAAGCGCACGTCGTAGGTCGGCTCGTCCTCGGCATGCAGGCCATGCGCATGGGCGTCGGGGAAGGGCGTGGGTGGCCCCTCCCCCACGATCACGCCCGTCTTGCCGCGGATGTAGCCGGGCATGCGGACATGGCCGGGCACGAAGTCGTCCTTCACCCGCACGCGCTCGCCGCGCTGGAAGCGGCGCCGGTCGGACGCGTTGGACCGCCCGCCGGTGCCGGGATGCGAGAGCGGAAAGCCGCCGCCCGCCAGCGCCTCCAGCTCGGCGCGCGTGACCACGCCCTTCTCCACCAGCAGCGTCGCCACGCCGGTCAGCGACCGCTCGTAGTAGCTCGCCCCGAGGTAGTGGCGCGGGTCCATGCGCTCGATCGCATGGCGATACTCGTCCATGTTGATGATGCCGAGCCGCACGGCCATGCCGTAGAGCACATTCGCCCGCGCTTCCCACGCCGCATGCCGCGCGGCCGCGTCCGGCGTGAAGCCGACCGGGCCGAAGCCCTGCCGGCCGCCGAGGTCATGCACGCCGTCCACGGGCTACAGCCTTTCGACGCCGATGAGGGAATCGCGCGTCACGACGGAGGCCAGCTTCTCCTCCGCCCAGCCCGCGGTGTGCGCCGGCCGCTCGGGCAGCACCATGTAGCGCGTGTCGGCCGTGGTGTCCCAGACCCGGATCTCGACGCCCTCGGGCAGGTCGCACCCCATCTCCCGCAGCACCGTCCGCGCCTCCCGCACGACGCGCGCGCGGTACTCGAAATCCTTGTACCAGTCCGGCGGCAGCCCGATGACCGCGAGCGCGGTGCAGGAACAGAGCGTGCAGACGATCACGTTGTGCACCGCCGGCGTGTTCTCCAGCACGACGAGCTGCCGGTGATGCGCGGGAAAGCGGATGCCGAGCTCCTCGACGGCCGCCTTGCCGTCGCGCAGCAGCCGCTCGCGGAAGGCCGGGTCGGTCCAGGCGCGCGCGACCACGCGGGCGCCGTTCTCCGGAACGAAGTTCTCCTCGACATGCGCGACCATGCCGTCCACCGAGAGCCCGGTGCCGCGCGCCCGGCCTTCCAGCACGCGCTCGACGGCCGCGACGCGCTGCTCGATGGGGGCCGCGGCGGTGGATGACGCAGCTGCCATGGAACCTGTCCTCCCGGGCTGAGGTGCGCGGCACGGTAACAGCCCGGGGATGCCAGCGCCAACGGGAAGGGCAGACCTCGCAATCCCGGTAGGAACGGCCTATATCCAGCGGTGCCGGCTTGCCGGCTATGGCGATAAACACGACTCGGCATAAGCGTTGCGGACCCGGGGGCAGTGCCCGGCGCCTCCACCAATCAGCCCTACTTGTCGGGTGGGCAGGAGCGGGGGCGAAACAGGCTCGACGCGCGTGGTAAAGGGGTCGCTTTTGCCCGGCATTGTACCGCCGTTATCGGGCTAAAACCTAAGTGCGAACGACAACAGCCGCGAGGCTGTCGCACTCGCTGCCTAAATAGGTAAGCGCGGCTCGGGGGGCGCCGGGCAACAGAAGCCCCCCACTTCTTTCTCCCCGCGACGTTGCTGCGTGGCGCGCCGGAGGCGCGCCACGCCGCACCGCCGTGGGGGCCCGGTTCAGCGCCTGTTCCTGGGAATTCTGTTCGCCGTATCGCGGCAAAGCCGCGATACGATTCCGTGGGCTTCCAGCTTTCCGGGCAATGTCGCATTCCGGTGTGGCCTCTTTCACCGGGGCGTCGCTCGCCCTATGGTTGCCTAGCCAGGGAAGCCCGAATGAGCGACGAGTCCCGCCAGGCCGAGAGCCTGATCCCGTATGAACTCTGGACCGACGACGCGCTGCGCGAAGTCGTGCTGCGGGCGCTCGAGCTCGCCGGCCGCGACGGCCTGCCGGGCGAACACCATTTCTACCTGACCTTCCGCACCGACCACCCCGGTACCAAGGTGCCAGGCCACCTCAAGGCGAAATACCCGCAGGAGATGACCATCGTCCTGCAGCACCAGTTCGAGGCGCTGACCGTGGACCGCGCGGCCAACCTCTTCTCCGTCCGCCTCTATTTCGGCGGCATGCCCGCGACCCTCGTCGTCCCCATGTCCGCCCTCACCGGCTTCGCCGACCCTGCCGTGCGCTACGGCCTGCGCTTCCAGCCCGACATGGAAGCCCCGCCCGCCGCGGTGGCCGAGGAACCGCCGGCGCCCCCGCCGCCGGCCAAGGCGGCCGAGGACGGGCCCGCCCAGGTCGTCAGCCTCGACGCCTTCCGCCGCAAGCCGGCCCGGGACGCCTGAGAGACCGTTTGAGAGTGCCAGCGCAGGGGATTTTTTGATCCTGCCAGGCGCCGGGCGCAGCCGATGCTGATTGCATCGGCAAGCCTGGGAACGACGCAGGAGCGGAAAAGCCCCGCGGAGCCGACCTTGTCCGGCGCTCTCAAGCGGTTTCTGGCCCGCCCGGCTGACGGGACGCGCGGCCTGGGCTAAAGCCTCGGGAAAATACCCCGGAAGGCTGCGATGCCCCTCGACAACCCGTCCCGTCCCCTTGGCCGCCCCCAAGGCTTCAACTTCTCCACGATGTTCCCGCTGGGCCCCGATGCGACGCCCTGGCGCAAGCTCGAGATCGGCGGCGTGTCCACCGTGCAGTGCGACGGCAAGACCGTGCTCAAGGTGAAGCCGGAAGCGCTAGAGCAGCTCGCCTTCGCGGCCTGCAAGGACGTCTCCCACCTGCTGCGCCCCGGCCACCTGCAGCAGCTCGCCAATATCCTGAAGGACCCCGAGGCCAGCCCGAACGATCGCTTCGTGGCGCTCGACCTGCTGAAGAACGCCAACATCGCCGCCGGCGGCGTCCTGCCGATGTGCCAGGACACCGGCACCGCCATCGTCTTCGGCAAGAAGGGCCAGCGCGTCTGGGTCGAGGGCGACGAGGAGGAGGCGCTGTCCTACGGCGTCCACCGCACCTACACCGAGACCAACCTCCGCTATTCCCAGATGGCGCCGCTGACGATGTGGGAGGAGAAGAACACCGGCAACAACCTGCCCGTGGACTTCTCGATCCTGGCCGCACCCGGCGACCACCACGCCGACGAGCTGCACCTGATGTTCGTCCTCAAGGGCGGCGGCAGCGCGAACAAGACCTTCCTCTTCCAGCAGACCCGCGCGGTGCTGTCGAAGGACAAGCTGCTCAAGTTCCTCGAGGACAAGATCAAGTCGCTCGGGACCAGCGCCTGCCCGCCCTATCACCTCGCCATCGTCATCGGCGGCACCAGCGCGGAGACGAACCTCAAGACGGTGAAGCTTGCCTCCACCCGCTATCTCGATAGCCTGCCGACCGAAGGCTCGATGGCCGGCCACGCCTTCCGCGACGTCGAGTTCGAGAAGGAGGTGCACAAGCTCACCCAGAACCTCGGCATCGGCGCGCAGTTCGGCGGCAAGTATTTCTGCCACGACGTTCGGGTGATCCGCCTGCCGCGCCATGGGGCGAGCCTGCCGATCGGCATCGGGGTGTCGTGTTCCGCCGACCGCCAGATCAAGGCGAAGATCACACCCGACGGCGTCTTCCTCGAACAGCTCGAACAGGACCCCGCGCATTACCTGCCCGAGGCCACCGACGACTTCCTCGGCGGCGAGGTCGTCAGGATCGACCTCAACCGGCCGATGAGCGAGATCCGCGCGGAGCTCTCGAAGTATCCCGTGAAGACCCGGGTGTCGCTGACCGGGCCCATGGTCGTCGCGCGCGACATCGCGCATGCGAAGCTGCAGGAGCGCATCGACGCCGGCCAGGGCCTGCCGGACTACCTGAAGAACCACCCGGTCTACTATGCCGGCCCCGCCAAGACGCCGCAGGGCATGGCAACGGGCAGCTTCGGCCCGACCACCGCCGGCCGCATGGACAGCTATGTCGAGGCCTTCCAGGCCGCGGGCGGCAGCTTCGTGATGCTGGCCAAGGGCAACCGCAGCAAGGCCGTCCGCGACGCCTGCCGGAAATACGGCGGCTTCTACCTCGGCTCCGTCGGCGGCCCCGCGGCGCGGCTCGCGCAGGACTGCATCCGCAAGGTCGAGGTGCTGGAGTACCCCGAGCTCGGCATGGAGGCGGTCTGGCGCATCGAGGTCGAGGATTTTCCGGCGTTCATCGTCTGCGACGACAAGGGTAACGACTTCTATGAGGGCCTGGAGTAGTCACAGGGCATGCCCACCGTCCTCCCCGCCCCCGTCGATGTCGGCCTGGCGGAATATGTTCCGTCGCGATCCGGCCAGGGCTCCTGGGGTCCTTCGCGGCTGGTGACCCGCACCTCCGTCCTGCCGGAGGTCGGCGAGTTCATCCTGGTCGGCGAGCAGAACTACCGCGTCTGCTCGATCCGCATCGACCTCACGGGCGAGCAGCGCGTCGTGCTCTTCGGCCTCAAGGTCAACCAGCCCAGCCTGCCGTCCTGACCGGCCATGCTGGAGCTCCGCCCGAACTGCGAGTGCTGCGACCGCGACCTGCCGCCCGACAGCCGTGACGCGCTGATCTGCTCCTTCGAATGCACGTGGTGCCGTGACTGCGCGGCAACACGGCTCGGCGGACGCTGCCCGAATTGCGGCGGCGATCTGCAGCCGAGGCCGATCAGGCCGCCGGAGAAGCTCGCGAAGTTCCCCGCCGCGACGACGCGCAAGCGGTCGAAGCTCGCGGCCTGCGGGGGGTAGCGGGCGCTACCGCGCGCCGGAAGCCGGCGACCGTCGTGCCGTGCCGCGTGGCTTGGCCCGCGCGGCCGGCCTGATCAGCATGCCCTTTGCCGACTGCTTCACCTCGAACTCCGGCATCTTGCCGACGAGCTCGCTGAGCTTCCGGCAGCCATAGGTGCGCTCGTCGAAATCGGGCGCGATGGTCCTGACGCGGGTGCCCACGCCGCCGAGATGGACCCATCCGTCCTCGTCGGCCTCCATCTGCGCGACCGCCGTGGACAGCAACTCGGCCGCCGTCGCCAGGGGCTGGCGGGCGACCGGTGGCGAGGCCTGCCCCGCCGCCGTCGCTTCCGACGGCGCCGACAGGTTCTCCGTGTAGATGAACCGCCGGCACGCGTTGCGGAAGCTCTCCGGCGTCTTCTGCTCGCCGAAGCCATAGACCTCGGCGCCGTGCTCCCGCAGGCGCGACGCCAGCCGCGTGAAGTCGCTATCGGAAGACACCAGGCAGAAGCCGTCGAGATGGCCGGCGTGCAGCAGGTCCATCGCGTCGATGACCAGCGCGATGTCGGACGCGTTCTTCCCCTGGGTGTAGGCGAATTGCTGGTGGGGATCGATGGCGAAGCGCTGCAGGATTTCCGCCCAGGACTTCAGGCGAGGCGAGGAGAAGTCGCCGTAGATGCGGCGCACGCTCGCCTCGCCGAAGCGCGCGATCTCCGCGAAGAGGCCTTCCGCGATGCGCGGCGAGGTGTTGTCGGCGTCGATCAGCACCGCGAAGCGGCGCAATCGTCCCTCGTCCCCGCCGGCCGTGCCCATCGCGCTCACCGCGGCCTGATCTCCACTGCCAAGACCTCCTCGTCGGCGCGCGCCGGCGCGGTCAGCGTGGCCAGCCCGGCATTCACGGACCGCAGCAGGCCGACGCCGATGATCAGGCTGTCGTCCACGACATGCTGGACCAGCGCCCGCAACAGCCGCGCGCGTTCGGCGTCGTCGAGCGTCGCGCGCGCCTGCACGATCGCCGCATCCGTCGCCGGCGCGCCGAGGCCGTTGAAGTTCAGCGTGCCCAATCCCGGCACCGTCCCCACGGAATGCAGCTGGGACCCCAGCAGGTAGCTCGTCTCGCCGGTCAGCGAGCCGAAGACCGTCACGAACAGCCCGAATTCCCGCCGGTTGCGGCGCGGCAGGAAGGTCGCCTGCGGCACGACCTCGACCGTCGTGCGGATGCCGATGCGCGTCCAGGAAGCGGCGATCGCCTGGCAGATGCGCGGCGTCCGGTTGGGCGAGCAGAACAGGTTCAGCCCGAAGCCCTGGCCCCAGCCGGCCTCGGCCAGCAGCGCCTGGGCCTGCGCGATGTTGGGCGCGGGCACGGCGCGGTCGGGGATCGCGCCGAAGACGAAGGGCGGCACGGGCTGGTCGGTCGGGTCGGCATAGCCCTCCATGATCTGGCGCGCCATCGCGTCCCGGTTCAGCGCGAGCGACATGGCGCGGCGGATGCGGACGTCCTTCATCGGGTTGCGCCCGCCGGCGTCGATCCCTGGCGCGTTGTCGCGCTCGATGTCGGGATAGATGTTCACGGCGTAGATGGACGGCGCCGCAAACAGCGCGAGCCGCCGGTCCCCCTGCACGCGGCCGGTGTCCTGCAGGGGCACGTTGTTGATGAACTCCACGTCGCCGGCCAGCAGCGCCGCGATCCGCGCGGCGTCGTTCGGGATTGGCGTCATCGTCACCGTCTCCCAGGGCACGCGGCCGCCCCAGTAGGCGTCGTTCCGCCGCAGCACGAGCGGCGCGTTGGTCTGCCAGCTGCCGACCCGGAACGGCCCAGTGCCTATCGCCGCCTGGCCGGAATTGAACTCGGGGTTGCCGAGCTGGGCCACCGATCGCGGCACGATGAAGACCTGGGTCAGGTTGGTCGTGAGGATCGGCAGCGGGCCGCTGGTGCGGATGCGGAAGACCAGGTCGTCCACCACCTCCACCCCCGTCACCCCCGCCAGGTAGATCGAATAGGGGTTGGGGTTGCCCGGCACGTTCGGCACGCGCCGGAAGGACGCCGCGACATCGGCCGAGGTGAGCGGCGAGCCGTCATGGAAGCGTACGCCCGGGCGCAGCCGGAACTCCCATGTCGTGTCGTCCACCACGCGCCAGGATTCCGCGAGGCCCGGCACCAGCTTCATCTCGTGGTCGCGCGCGACCAGCGTGTCGTAGATGTTCCGCAGCGCCCCGGTGTTCGCGAGGTTCAGCAGCCAGTGCGGGTCGAGCGTCGAGGGCGGCGCCTGGATCCCGATCCGCAGGTTCTGCCCGATCGCCGGCCCGGCGAGGAACAGCGATACCCCCAAGGCAAGGCTCGGCAGAAGGCGCATGGTCCCGGTCTCCCATCTCCGCCGCCAGCCTGCCACCAGGCCGGCGGCCTTGCACAGCCGCCCTTTGCGGCGCGCCGCCCGCGGGCTAGGAGGACGGCCATGATCAGGCGTCTCATCACCTCCGGCAGCCGTTTCGAGGACGAGATCGGCTATTCCCGCGCCGTGCTCGACGGCGACCTTGTCTTCGTATCCGGCACCACGGGCTACGACTACGCCACCATGACAATCGCGCCGGGGGTCGAGGCGCAGTGCGACCAGGCCTTCCGCAACATCGCCGCCGCGCTCGACCAAGCCGGCGCGCGCATGGCGGATGTCGTGCGCGTCGTCTTCTACCTGCCGGATCGCGCGGACTGGCCGCCCTGCTGGCCCATCGTGAAGCGCTGGCTCGGCGAGGCGCGGCCGGCGGCCACCATGCTGGTCGCCGGGCTGCAATCGCCGGACATGAAGATCGAGGTCGAAGTGACCGCGCGCCTTCGGAGCACCCCCTGATGCGTTTCGCCGTCGACCGCCTCGACCACCTCGTCATCACCTGCCGCGACGTCGAGATCAGTGCCGCCTGGTACCAGCGCGTGCTCGGGATGGAGCGCGACGAGTTCACCTCGGGCGTGCACCGCCGCACCGCCCTGAAGTTCGGCGGTCAGAAGATCAACCTGCGCCCCGTCGAGGCGACGCAGCATGACTGGTTCACCGGCACCGCCGCCGCGCCGGGCTCGCAGGATCTGTGTTTCGTCGTGACGGTCAGCCCCGAGCAGGTGGTGGACCACCTGCATGGCTGCGGCGTGACGGTGGAGGTCGGGCCGACGGCCAAGCAGGGCGCGCTCGGTCCGATCCGCAGCGTCTATTGCCGCGACCCCGACGGCAACCTCATCGAGATCGCGAGCTACGGGGAAGCGTTCGGGGGCTGATCGGGGCAGCGAGCGGGCGGCTTGCGGCCTTTCGCGAGCAACGTCGGTCGCTGGACGCGAAAGCCTCCGCCTGGCGCCGGCCGCGACCTGACGGCTTCGACGATCGCGGCCTCGATGCGCTCGCGGTTGGACGGCGGCTGGGATTCGATCAGCATCGCGGCGCGCAACGCGCCGCCATGGATGAGCTCGAGCACGGCCTCGGGCCGCTCGGTGTGCCAGGCGAGTCCGAGGCGGACGACCGCGACCTCCGTGAAGCCCGCCGCGACGAGTGTGCGGCAGCACTCATCCGCCAGCGCAAACCGCATCGGCGGCGGTGCCGGGGGCAGCGTCACGCCGGGATCGCCATGCCGCGCCACCGCGCTGCCGACGAGGGCGAGCAGCTCGTCCTCCGCGGCCCACTGCGTGAAGGTGAAGATCCCGCCGGGCCGCAGCACCCGGAACGCTTCGGCGATGGCCTGGTCGGGAGAGGGCAGATGCAGCACGCCGAAGGCGCAGGCAACGGCATCGAAGCTGGCTGCCGGATGGTCCAGATGCTCGGCATTGCCCTCGCGGAAGGTAACGGCCGGGTGGTTGCGTCGAGCCTGCGCAACCATGGTCGGCGCGAAATCGATCCCCTCGGCCAGCGCGCCGCGCTCGGCCGCCGCCGCTGCAAGGTGGCCGGGTCCGCAGCAGACATCGAGAAACCTGCGGCCTGCCAGGTCGCCGACGGCCTCCAGGATCGCCGGGATGGCCTGGCTGGTGATGGCCGCGAAATGCGCGTCGTAGCTGGCCGCCCGCGCGGTCCAGCCGGCGTATTCCGCATCGCGGAACGACATCCCGACCAAGGGCGCCTCCTGCGGAGCAGCGGTTCTACTACACCGCCCGAGGCCACGGGTTCACGGCTATTCGGCGGCTGGCGCGCCGGGCTGGCAGGCAACATCGATGCGCTCTGCCGCCAGCACCGCCAGCGCATCACCTTCCCCGCGCGCGAAACGCTGGATCCAGAAGTACCGTGGCGACGCCAGATCCGCGTCCCCCATCACCGGCGAGGGCGCCGAGAGGATACGCACGCCCCCGACCTCCCCCGTCCAGTCGGTATGCCGGTGCCCGTGCAGCACCACCAGCCGAGCCGCTTGCCGTCGCAGCCGCGCGATCACCCAGTGCCCGTTGGTCAGCGCCGTCGCGATCCGGTCGGCGAGCTTCACGCCGGCCTTCGGATATTCGACGAGGTGATGGTGCAGGCAGACCAGCCAGCGCGCCCGCGGCCATTCCGCCATCGCATGCTCCGCCGCGTGCCATTCCGCCGCCGCCAGGATGCCGAGCGCGTTGGTGAAGGAGAAATGCGTCAGCGCGTTGCTGTCGAGCAGCAGCACGCCGCACCCGTCCGGTGACGCCGGCGGCACCACCATCGGAAAGCAGGCCTCCCACACATCCCGCGGGCGTGGCTGGCCGCGTGGCACGCGCCCGTCGTCCAGGAACGCTGCCATCGACGCGCTGCGCCCATCCTGCGCGAGGAATTCGTCCAGCGTCGGCCCGACCGCGCGCCGCCCCGGTGCCATCACCCTCACCCGCCCGCCCTGCAGCGCTGCCGTCGCGGCCAGCATGCGCAGTCGCCGGATCCACGGCCCCGGCGAGGTCGGCAATTCCAGCCGCGCCGGGCTCGCGCGGTCCACGATGTTGAGATCGTGGTTACCCGGCAGGATCAGCGTCCGAGCAGCGAGCGAGGGATGCGCGCGCATGGCGTCGGCGAAGGCGATGAACTCCGCGTTGCGGCCGGCATCCGTCACGTCGCCGGTGATCAGCACCAGGTCGAGCCTCGCGCGCGCATCCGCCTCCTCCAGCGCGCGCAGCGCGGCCTCGAAGCGCCAGTTCCCGCGCGGCCCGTCGCGGCCGCATTCCAGGCGGAAGCCGTATTCCTCGCCGACCAGGTGGATGTCGGAGAGATGCGCGACGCGCCATTCCGCCTCTCCCTCCGGCGCCGGCGGCAGGTCGCGCGGCGAGCCCGCGATCGCCTCGCCCAGCGACCAGGCGGGTGCGGCGACCGCCAGATAGGCCGAGACCGCCCAGACCCCGTTCGCCAGCGCGTCGCGCAGGAAGAGCGGCAGGTCCTCGACCCCCAGCACCGGCGAGAACCAGCGCGGCAGCGGCCCTACGGCATAAGCGGTCAGCGCACCCACGGCCGCGATCAGCCCGCCCGCGACCAGCCCCGCCGTCACGCGCCGCTTCGCCAGCGCCTCCGCCCCGGCCTCGCGCCGCGCGAGGCGGCGTTCCAGCAGTTGCCGCACCGCCTCCCGCACCGCCATGAAGAGCGGCTGCACGAGGCCCGCATTCAGCGACCAGAAGGCGCGCTCCACCATCCGGAACAGCCGGGGGCCGAATCGCCAGACCAGCCAGGCATCCACGGCGAGGAACACCGACAGCCAAGCCGCATTCGCCTCTCCGGGAAGACGCCACCAGACCTGCTGCAGGAACCACAGCGCCACGACCGGCGCCGCGCCCAGCACCAGGCCCGGGACCACCAGCGCCTGCACCAGCGCGATCGCCAGCTTCGGCAGGCTGGTGTCGAGCAGCATCGTCCCGGCATGCGCCAGCAGGCTGTGACGCGAGGTCGAGGAGGCGTCGTCCTCGATGTCCCCGTCGCGGGGGTCGGCGAAGGCCATGTGCATCCTCTGCGCCTTCGCCGAGGCTTCGACCAGCTACCCCGACTGCTCCACCGCGCGGACGGCGACCGCCACGGCGTCCTCCTGCGACAGGCCGCTCTCCTGCACCAGGCTGCGCCAGGCAGGGTAGCCCATCATCAGGTGCAGCATCGCACGCTGCGGTGCTGACAGCCCCTCGTTCAGCACCTCGGTCGCGCGGCGCATCGGCGGGCCGAAGCGCAGGCCGACGATCTCCCGCGTGACCTCATGCGCCTCCGCGTCGCGCAGCACGCAGGCCGCGAGATCGGCATTGCGCGCATACCAGCCGAAGAGCGCGCCGATCCCCGCGCCGACCCGCGCGCTTCCCTCCGGCAGCGCTGCCCAGGCATCGGGGTCGGGCAGCGGGTCGCGCTCCAGCGCCAGGCCCGAGCAGGCCATGTGCAGGCTCCGCTCGTCCGGAAAGTGCGCATAGAGCGTGTGGCGCTGCACCCCGGCGCGCTCCGCCACCATGGACAGCGAGGTGCGCGCGGGGCCGAGGCTCGAATGCAGCTCCACCGCCGCCTCGACGATGCGCTGGCGGGTTTCGGACTGCTGCTCGGCGCGGCGCTTCAGGATGTAGGGGCGGGCCATTTTCACTGCACAGTGATGTGCGTTCATTGTTGACGTTGCCGCCAATTTAGGGATACATGTCTGTACGGTCAAATTGATTGACCGACGCGCTCCCCCCGTTGCCGGCGGGGCGGCGCACCGGAGACAGCGTCATGAATGCGAAGATCGACGAGATCGCTGAGGGCATCTTCCGCCTGTCCGTCCATGTGCCGGACATCGCGCCCCCCGCCGGCTTCACCTTCAACCACTTCCTCATCCGCGGCGAGGAGCCGCTGCTGTTCCACACCGGCCTGCGCCGGATGTTCCCGCTGCTCAGGGATGCCGTCGCACGCCTGATCCCGCTCGAGACCCTGCGCTGGATCAGCTTCGGCCACTACGAGGCCGACGAGTGCGGCGCGATGAACGAATGGCTCGCCGTCGCCCCGCGCGCCGAGGTCGCGCATGGCCAGACCGGCGCGCTGGTCTCGCTGAACGACATGGCCGACCGCCCGCCGCGCGTGCTCGCAGATGGCGAGGCGCTGGACCTCGGCCGCGGTCGGCGCGTGCGCTACATCGACACGCCGCACATCCCGCATGGCTGGGACGCCGGCGTGCTGTACGACGAGGGCAGCGGCACGCTGCTCTGCGGCGACCTCTTCACGCAGCTCGGCGACGGCCCCGCCCTGACCAGCGGCGACATCGTCGGCCCCGCGATCCAGGGCGAGGACCTCTTCGGCTATTCGAGCCTCAATCCCGGCATGGGCGTCACGATCCGCCGCCTGGCCGAGACCGCGCCGCGCACCCTCGCCCTGATGCACGGCCCGTCCTTCAACGGGGACGGCGCAGCGGCGCTGCGGGCCCTGGCCGACGACTACGACCGGCGCGCGCTGGCGAAGTGGCCCGTGGCGCTGCAGCAGGCGGCGTGATGCGTTCCGGGAGGGGCGCTGCCCCTCCCGGGAAGCGGCCCCGTCCCTGACGTCACCCTGGTGCGTGCGCCAGAGGTAATCCGGCCGCACCTCCAACACGCACGCGGCCGAAACGCACCGCGGTCAGGCCCCGGCGCGGGCGGCGGACCGGCAGGATCAGCACGGCGTCGTCATGCGGCGTGCGGACCTCCGCCGGGCCGTCCTGGCCGATCAGCGTCCCCGCGCGCGGCACCAGCGCAAGGTCGGGCCAGGTCGCCAGCAACTCGCACGCATCCGTCGTCGCCGTGACAGACCCTGTCGTCTCGATCACCTGGACCGCGCCGCGGGGTGGCGGGCACGCTGCCAGCAGCGGCGCCGGCGCCATGCCGAGATGCGTGAGGAAAGCGAGGGCGGCCTGGCGCGCATGCGTCACGCTCGACGCGACCCAGTGCTGGCCGCATTCGACGACCAGCGCAGTGCGGTGCCCGGCCGGATCCTCGAAAGGCGGCCAGTCGCGCATCCGCAGCCCGGCGGCATGCGGCATGTCCTCGATGACGATGTGCGGGAAGCCGACGTCCTGCGCGAAGGCGACGCTGCGGGACAGGCGGCCGGCGAGGGCGAAGGGCGGGCAAGGCTGCTGCGTGCTGTGCAGGTCGAGCAGATGATCCACCGTGTCGAGCCAGCCGCGCAACTCGCGCGCCCGGTCCAGCTCGCCGCCCTGCGCGTCGCCGTCGAGCAGCGCGGGATCCCAGACGCGGTTCAGGTCGCGGTCGATGTAGAAGGCGCGGTTCGGCTCGGCCGGGTTCCAGCGCGCATGGGCGCGCCAGTTGTGGAACAGCAGTGACAGGCGCCCGCGCGCCGGCCGCACGCCCTCTCGCAGCAGCATGTCCACGGCATGCGCGCCCGACCATTCCTCCCCATGCGTCAGCGCGACGACGGCGGCGTGCGGGCCGGGCGCCGGGCCGTCGAAGGTCCAGAGATACGGGATGCCGGTGTTGCCGGCCCGCCAGCGCGCGATGTCGGGCGGCGCGCCCTCGATCGGGAAGCCGTGCGGCCAGGGCGGCGTCGGGTTGAAGGCGCGGGGATAGTGGGGCGAGGCCGGATCGCCGATTCCCGCCGCGGCCGCGCCGCCCTTCAACATGCCGGCCCCCCATCAAAGCTCTTGTATGTGATCACATCCTGTCGGTAGCCTCCACGTCAAGCAAGGACACGGGGAGGCTCGGATGGTGGATGGTGCGCTCCTGGTGTCTCGCCGCGCCTTGGCGGGCATGGCCGCGGCGCTGGCGGTGCCGGGCGTCGCTCGCGCGCAGGCGGCGGGCGAGACGCTGACCATCGGGACGGCGGCCGAGGCCACCTCGCTCGACCCGCATTTCCACGAGCACGACCCCTCCATCACCGTCCATCGCCAGGTCTACGAGTTCCTCGTCGGCCAGGGCCCGCGGATGGAGCTGCAGCCGGAGCTCGCGCTGTCCTGGCGCCCGCGCGACCCGCTGACCTGGGAGTTCCGGCTGCGCCCGAACGTCCTGTGGCATGACGGCAGCCCCTTCACCGCCGCCGACGTGCTGGCGAGCTTCCGGCGCATCCCGGCGATCACGAACAGCCCCGGCTCCTTCGCGATCTACGTTCGCCAGATCACCGACGCCGTGGCGGAGGACCCGCTGACCCTGGTGCTGCGCACCGCCGCGCCCTTCCCGCTGATGCCGAACTACATGGGCGCGGTAATGATCGCGCCGGCGGCGGCAGAGCAGGCGACGACGCAGGACTTCAACGCGCTGCGCTTCCCCGGCACCGGTCCCTATCGCGCGGTGGAGTATGCGCGCGGCCAGCGGATCGTGCTGGAGGCCAATCCGCGTCACTGGAACGGGCCGCCCGCCTTCCGACGCGTGGTGATCCGTCCGGTCTCCGCGAACGGGCCGCGGGTTGCCGCGCTGCTCGCGGGCGAGGCCGGGCTGATCGACCAGCCGCCACCGGCCGACCTGCCGCGGCTGCGAACCGGCCCAGCGACGGCCGTGGTGGAGAGCGTCGGCAACCGCGTCGTCTTCTTCGCCTTCGACTTCCACCGCGACAACGTCCCCGGCGTCACCGCGATCGACGGCAGCGCGATCGCGAATCCCTTCCGGGACCGCCGCGTGCGGGAAGCGATGTCGCTCGCGATCAACCGCGAGGCCGTCTGCCGCGTGGTCATGGAAGGTATGGCGGTGCCGGCCAACCAGTTGGTGGACCGCGGCGTCTTCGGCCATGTCCCCGACCTGCCGCCGCTGACCTTCGACCCCGACCGCGCGCGGCGCCTGCTGGCCGAGGCCGGGCTGCCCAACGGCTTCCGCCTGACCATTACCGGCACCAGTGACCGCCTGGTCAACGACGAGAAGGTGCTGCAGGCGCTCGCCCAGATGCTGTCCCGGGTCGGCATCCAGGCGCAGGTGGATGCACTGCCCTCGACGGCGTTCTTCCCGCGGGTCGGGCGGCTGGAGTTCGGCTTCTTCTTCAATTCCTGGGGCGCGGGCACCTCCGGCGGGCTGACGACCATGCGCACCCTGATCGCGAGCTTCGACCGCGACCGCGGCTTCGGCGCGCAGAACCGCGGCCGCTACTCCAACCCCGAGGTGGACCGCCGCATGTGGCAGGCCTTCGAGACGATGGACGACACGGCGCGCGAGGCGCTGCTGCGCGAGGCGACCGCCATCGCCATGCGCGACCATGCCGTGCTGCCGACCCACTACATGTCGAACCTCTGGGCCACGCGGGCGAATGTCGCCTACGAGCCGCGGATGGACGGCTTCACGCTTGCCACCAGCGCACGCCCGCGCGCCTGACGGAGACACCGCGACGATGCTGAGCATCCCCGAGAAAGGCCGCCCCTGGGAGGAGCTGAAGGCCGAGCTCGAATCCGCCAAGAAGGACGATTTCAGGTGGCGCGAGGGCCGGATGGCTCTCTATTTCTACTACCTCAACGAGGAGGTGAAGCGCGTCCAGCAGGAGGCCTATTGCGCCTACTGGACGGAGAACGCGATGGGCCAGCGCGCCTTCCCCAGCATGAAGAAGCTGGAGAGCGAGGTCCTGCAGATGGGCCTCTCGCTGCACCACGCGCCCGGGGACGCCGTCGCGACCTTCACCTCCGGCGGGTCGGAAAGCATCTTCCTTGCGCTGAAAACCGCGCGCGACTGGGCGCGGGAGACGAAGGGAATCACGAACCCGAACATCGTCATCCCGCGCACCGGACACCCGACCTTCGACCGTGCCGCGCAGCATCTCGGCATCCGCGTCATCCGCGTGCCGACCACGCGCAACGATTTCCGCGCCGACCCGGCCGAGATGGCGAAGCGGATCACGCCCGAGACGATCATGCTGCTCGGCAGCGCGCCGAACTATCCCTTCGGCGTCTTCGACCCGATCGAGCAGATCGCCGCGCTCGCGCAGGCGCGCGGGCTCTGGATGCATGTGGATGCCTGCGTCGGCGGCTTCCTCGCGCCCTTCGTGCGCGAGCTCGGCCAGGAGATCCCGCCCTTCGACTTCGCTGTGCCCGGCGTCATGTCCATCAGCGCCGACCTGCACAAATACGGCTACGCGCCCAAGGGTGCCTCCATGATGATGCTGCGCGACGCGGCGCTGCAGCAGTACCAGACCTTCACCTTCAACGACTGGGAACGCGGCGCCTACGTGTCCAATACGTCTCAGGGAACGCGCGCGGGCGGAGCGGTGGCGGCGGCCTGGGCGGTGATGAACTTCCTGGGCCGCGAGGGCTATGTCCACTGGGCGAAGGTCATCATGGACACCGTCGCGACGCTGACCGCGGGGATCAACGCGATCCCCGGCCTGGCGGTGCTGGAGCCGCACGAGCTCTGCATCTTCGTCTACCGCTCGACCGATCCTGCGCTCGACATCGGCGCGGTGGCGGAGGGGCTGACGGCGCGCGGCTGGTTCGTCGGCCGCCAGGCGGAGCCGCCCGGCATCCACATGCACCTCAACCCCGTCCATGCCGAGACCGCGGAGATGTACCTCGCCGATCTGCGCGACGCGGTGGAGGAGGTGCGCGCCACGCGCGCGACATCCGACACGCCCGTCGAGCGGACATACTGACCAACAAGCCAAAGGGAGGAGAAGCACGATGACCCCGATGAGATCCCTGCTGCTGGCCGCGGCCGCCTGCCTCGGCCTCGGCATCGCGGAGGCAGCGGCGCAGGTCGCGCCGCAGCTCGACACCATCAGGCAGCGGAACGTCTTCCGCTGCGGCGTCTACGAGAACGTGCCCGGCCTTTCCGCGCTCGACGCGCGGGGCAACCGCGTCGGCTTCGACGTGGATTATTGCCGCGCCATGGCGGCCGCGATCCTCGGCGACGCGAACAAGGTCGAGTTCCGGACCATGACGCTGGCGCAGGGCATCCCGGCGCTGCGCAGCGGCGAGGTGGACATGGTGGCGCTGGCCATCACCTACACCATCCAGCGCGACACCGAGCTCGGCCTGGACTTCGTGGGCCCCACCCTGTTCTCCGGCCAGGCCTTCATGGTGCACCGGCGCACCGGCGCGCAGCGCCTGACCGACCTGAACGGCGCCACCATCTGCCTGGTCGCCGGCGGCATCACCGACAGCCTGATCGCCGACTACTTCCGCGCGCGCAACATGACCTTCCGCCCGCTCGCGGTCGAGAACACCACGCAGATGTACACGCTGTACGAGGAAGGCCGCTGCGACGTCGTGACGTCGGAGGTGCCCTTCCTCGGCATGCGCCGCTCCCGCCTCCGGCAGCCCGACCAGCACCTGATCCTGAACGAGATCTTCGCGAAGTCCCACATGGGTCCGGTGATCCGCGACGACGACCGCCGCTTCGCCCATGTCGCGCGCTGGGTCCACTACGCGCTGGTGAACGCGGAGGAGATGGGCATCACCCAGGCCAATGTCTCCCAGATGCTGGAAAGCCGCGACCCCGCGATCCGGCGCTTCCTCGGCCTCGAGGGCGATATCGGGCGCAACATGGGCCTGCCCAACGATTTCACCGTCACGGTGATCCGCTCGGTCGGCAATTACGGCGAGATCTTCGAGCGTCACTACGGCATGGCGAGCGAGATCAAGCTGCCGCGCGGGCTCAACGCGCTCGCCGAGAATGGCGGGCTGCAATGGTCGCCGACCTGGCGCTGAGCGCGCTTCTCCCTCCCCCGTTCACGGGGGGGGGCCGGGGTGGGGCGACCGTTGCGCGCTGACGCCGCGGCCCCCGCCGTCCGCACGCTGTGGAAGCGCCCCGGCCTGCGTGCCGCCGTCTGGCAGGCACTGGCGCTGCTCCTCGTCGGCGCTGCCGCGTTCTGGGTCTGGGGCAACGTCACGGGCAACCTGGCGCGGCGGAACCTCGGCATCGATTTCGGCTTCCTCGCCGGCCGCGCGAGCTTCGAGTTCGGCGAGAACCTGGTGGGCTACCGGCCTGGCGACAGTTTCCTGATGGCCTTCAAGGCGGGGCTCGCGAACACCGTGCTCGTCGCCGTGGTCGGCATCGCGCTGACCACGCTCGCCTCCGTCTTCCTGGCACTGATGCGCCTCTCGCCAAACCGGCTCGCGCGCAACATCGCCGGCGCCTGGATCGAGGTGGTGCGCAACACGCCGCTGCTGCTGCAGCTGCTGTTCTGGCACCAGATCGCCATCCGCCAGCTTCCCGCCCCGCGCCAGGCCTGGGAGCTGCTGCCGGACGTCTTCCTGTCCAATCGCGGGCTCTACTTTCCCGCAGCCCTTGCACAGCCGGCCTTCGGCGAGGCCGCGCTGGCCCTGGCGATCGGCGCGGGGCTGGCACTGGCGCTCGGCCGATTGCTGCCGATCGGGCGGCGCGGGCTCGCCTGGATGGCGATGGCAGCACCGCCGCTGCTGGTGCTGCTGTTGCGCGCCGATCCCATCGAGATCACGCGGCCGGCGCTGCGCGGCTTCAACTTCCAGGGCGGCGTCTCGCTCAGCCCGGAATTCGTCGCACTCGTCGTCGCGCTGACCATCTACCAGTCGGCCTTCATGGCGGAGACGCTCCGCAGCGGCATCCAGGGCGTGCCGAAGGGCCAGGTTGAGGCGGCGACCTCGCTCGGGCTGCGGCGCTTCCAGTCGTTGCGCCTCGTCGTCTTCCCGCAGGCGCTGCGCATCGTGATCCCGCCGGTCACCAGCCAGTACCTTTCGCTGACCAAGAACTCCTCGCTCGCCGTAGTAATCGGCTATCCCGACCTGGTGCGGGTCAGCCAGGTGACGATCAGCGAGACGGGGCGCGCGGTGGAATGCATCGCGATCCTGCTGCTGGTCTATCTCTCGCTCTCGCTGCTCACGGCGCTGCTGATGAACCTCTACAACCGCCGGATCATGGCGCGCGGCGGGGGCGGGCGGTGAGGCGCTGGACGGCGGGGATGTTCGACAGCGTGCCAAACGCCGTCGTCTCGCTCGCGCTGCTCTGGCTCGTCGCGCGTGCAGCGCTCGGCCTGTGGGATTGGGGCGTGACGCGCGCCAGCCTCGAGGCGCCGAACGCCGAGGCCTGCGCGCGGGCGGGCGGCGCCTGCTGGGCCTTCCTGCGCGACCGCTGGCGGCTGATCCTCTTCGGTCCCTACCCCTATGCCGAGCAGTGGCGGCCGGCGCTGGCACTCCTGGCCTTCGTCGCGCTGGTCGCGGCGACGGCAGCGCCGGCCACCTGGCGCGCGCCCCGGCGGGCCCGCGCGCTGGCCCTGGCCTGGCTGCTCGTCGCGCCGCTGATGGGCGCGCTGATGTGGGGCGGCGTCGCAGGGCTGGCCTTCGTGCCCGCGCGCCTCTGGGGCGGGCTGCCGCTGACGGTGATGCTGGCCGGCGTCGGCGTCGCACTGGCATTCGGCCTTGCGGTGCTGCTCGCGCTCGGCCGCGTCTCCGACATGCCGGTGATCCGCACGCTCTGCCTGCTCTACGTCGAGTTCTTCCGCGGCGTGCCGCTGGTCGCGCTGCTGTTCCTCGCGGCGATCCTGTTCCCCTACCTCGTGCCGGCGGAATGGACGATGGACACGCTGCTGCGCGCGCAGCTCGCCTTCGCGCTGTTCTTCGCGGCCTACATGGCGGAGGCGATCCGTGGCGGGCTCCAGGGCATCCCGCGCGGGCAATACCTTGCCGCCGACAGCCTCGGCATGGGGTACTGGCAGGCGCGGCGTCGCATCATCCTGCCGCAGGCGCTGCGCACCGTGATCCCGAGCCTGGTCAACATCTTCATCGCCGCCTTCAAGGACACCTCGCTGGTGGTGGTGATCTCGATGCTCGACCTGCTGGGGGCGGCGAATGCCTCCACCGCCCAGGCGCAATGGTGGGGGCTCTACATCGAGCCCTACCTGTTCATCGCCGTGATCTACCTCGCCTTCTGCTCCGCGATGTCGGCCTACAGCCGCGGGCTGGAACGGCGCCTCGGCGTCGGCGTGCGGTGACCCCCGTCGTGACGATGAAGGGCGTGCGGAAAAGCTACGGGCCGGTGCTCGTGCTGCCGGGACTTGACCTCACCGTCGCGCGCGGCGAGCGCGTCGTGATCTGCGGCCCGTCGGGTTCCGGCAAGTCTACCGCCATCGCCTGCATCAATGGCCTCGTGCCGCACGATGCCGGGCTGATCAAGGTGGACGGCATCGAGCTGGATCACCGGCGCGGCACGGCTCCCGACATCCGCCGCCGCGTCGGCATGGTGTTCCAGTCCTTCAACCTCTTCCCGCATCTCACCGCGCTCGAGAACTGCACGGTCGGCCCCATCACGGTCCAGCGCCGCCCGAAGCCAGAGGCGGAGGCCGAGGCGATGGCGCTGCTCGAGCGGGTCCGCATCCCGGAGCAGGCGCACAAGTATCCGGCCGAGCTTTCCGGCGGCCAGCAGCAGCGGGTCGCGATCGCGCGCGCGCTGGCGATGCGCCCGCGCGTCATGCTGTTCGACGAGCCGACCTCCGCCCTCGACCCGGAGATGGTGAACGAGGTGCTGGACGCCATGATCGGCCTGGCTGATACGGGCATGACGATGATCGTCGTCACGCACGAGATGGGCTTCGCCCGCCGGGTCGCGCACCGCATCCTGTTCATGGACCGCGGCGAGATCCTGCAGGACAGCCCGCCCGAAGCCTTCTTCGCCCATCCCGCCGGCCCGCGCGTGCGCGAGTTTCTCGACCATGTCCGCCGCGGCGAGGGCCGGGGATGACCGCACCCGCCACGCTGCGCGACCACGCGACGCGGGAGCTGCGGCGCGCCCTGATGGCCGGCCGCTTTGAGCCGGGCCAGCGCGTCACCATCCGCGGCCTGGCCGAGGAGCTCGGCACCAGCATGACGCCGGTGCGGGAGGCGGTCGCGCGCCTCGCCGCGGAGCGCGCGATCGAGGCGGAGCCGAACCGCTGGATCCGCATCCCGCTGCTGACCGCTGCCGAGCTGCGCGAGCTGCGCGACATCCGCGTCGCGCTGGAAGGGCTGGCGACGGAGCGCGCCGCCGCGCATGTCACGCCCGCGCTGATCGAGGAATTGCAGCAGCGGGAGGCGGAGATCGTCGCGCTTCGCCCGACGGGCGACGCCAAGGCGATGATCCCGGCCATCGGCCGGCTGCACTTCACGATCTACCGCGCTTCCGCCATGCCGGCGCTGGTGCAGCTGATCGAGGGCCTCTGGCTGCGCAGCGGGCCCTACAACAACCTGCTGTTCCGCGGCTACACCCAGCAGGAACGCGGCAGCCTGCGCGGCGCGACGCTGCGCGCGCTGGCGCGCGGCGACGCCTCCTCCGCGCGCCGCAGCATGGAGGCGGATGTCGGCAACGCCGTGGATTGGCTGATCGGGCTGGTCGAGGGCGGCGGCGGGCTGATTGCCGCGGGCGACCGCGCGCGCTGACCGGGCCCCGACCTCACTCCACCCGCGCGCCGGAGTCGCGGACGATCGGCCCCCAGGTCGCGAGCTCCTGGTCCCAGAAGGCGGTGAAGGGCTCGGGCCCAAGCCCCGTGGGCTCGACGCCGATATCCGTCAGCCGCGCGCGGCAGGCCGGGTCTCGCGCGATGCGCGCGACCTCCGCCGCGACGCGGTCCACCACGGCGCGCGGCGTGCGGGCGGGGGCGAAGATGCCGAACCAGTTCTGCGTCTCGTAGCCCGGCAGGCCGCTCTCGGCGACGGTCGGCAGGTCGGGGAATTGCGGCAGGCGCTGCGCGGCCGTGACGGCGAGGCCGCGGATCGAGCCATCCCGCACCGCCGCCCCCACCACCGGCAGCGCGTCGATCATCAGGTCCACCTGCCCCGCCATCACCGACTGCAGCGCCGGCCCGCCGCCGCGGAAGGGCACGTGCTGCAGCCGCACCCCGGCCATGTTGGCGAAGAGGACGGAAGACATGTGAACGATCGTCCCGTTCCCGCCGGAGGAGTAGGTGACGCGCTCCGGGTTCGCCCTGGCATGCTCGATCAGGCCGCGCACGTCCCGTGCCGGGAAGTTCGGCCGCACCGTCACGATGTTCGGACTGCGCCCGATCTCCGCCACCGCCGCCAGGTCGCGCCGGGTGTCGAAGCCGAGGTTGTTGTAGAGGAAGGTGTTCAGCACCGCCGAGGAGAGCGTCAGCGAGACCAGCGTGTAGCCATCCGCCGGCGCCTTCGCCGCGGCCTCGGTGCCGATGGTGCCGCCGGCCCCGGCGCGGTTGTCGATCACGATGGGCTGGCCGAGGTTCATGCACTGCGCCGCGACGCGCGCGACGACGTCCGTGCCGCCGCCCGGCGGGAAGGGAATGATGAGCCGCACGGGCCGGTCAGGCCAGGCCTGCGCCCCCGCAGGCGCGACGGGCGCCAGCGCGCCGAACAGCGCCGCCATCACGCCGAGGCATCCACGCCGCAGCATCGTGATCATCGGTCCTCTTCTCCCTCCCGTCGCGCGCGGTCAGCCGCGCAGCGCCGCCGCCAGCCTCTCGCCGAAGGCCGCCGTGCCGAGCGGGCCGCCGAGGTCGGGCGTGCGCGTCGCGGGATCGGCGAGCGCCGCGTCCACCGCCGCATGGATCGCCGCCGAGGCCTGGCCCGCCGCCTCGTTCCCGCGGTGGCGCGCATGCCAGTCCAGCAGCATCGCCGCCGAGAGGATCAGCGAGGTCGGGTTCGCGCGGTCCTGTCCCGCGATGTCGGGCGCGCTGCCGTGCTGCGCCTGCGCGCAGCACAGCCGGTCGTTCTCGTTCGTGCTGCCGGCAAGGCCGAGCCCGCCGGAGAGCTCCGACGCCAGGTCGGAGAGGATGTCGGCATGGAAGTTGGTCGCCACCAGCACGTCGAAGCGCGCGGGGTCGCGCACCAGCATCGCCGCGCAGGCATCCACGATGATCTCGTCCAGCGCCACGTCGGGGAAGTCGCGCGCCACCTCCCGCACGCAGCGAAGCCACAGCCCGTCGGTCAGCTTGAAGGTATTGGCCTTATGCACCGCCGTCACCTTCCCCCGGCGCCGGCGCGCCAGCAGGAAGGCCTCGCGCGCGATGCGCGTGGAGGCGTGCGCCGTGATCTTGCGCACCGACATCGCGATATCGGGCGTCGGCATGAACTCGCCCGTGCCGGCATGCATGTTGCGATCGGGATAGAAGCCCTCGGTCGCCTCCCGCATGATCACGAGGTCGAGCGGCCGGTAGCCGAGGCCCGGCCGCGTCCGCGCCGGCCGGACATTGGCGAAGAGGTCGAGCCCGACGCGGAAGGCGGCCGAGACGTTGATCCCCCCCTGCTCGCGCGGCGGATAATCGAGATGGCCGATGGGGCCGAGGATGACGCCGTCGCTCGCCTTCGCCGCGTCCAGCACGGCGTCGGGCAGCGTCGTGCCCTGGCTGCGCAGGCTGGCGAAGCCGATCTCCCGCTCATCGAAGTCGAGGCCGAGGCGGAAGCGCGCATCGGCGGCGCGCAGCACGGCGAGCGTGGCGGCGGTGATCTCCGGGCCGACGCCGTCGCCGGGCAGGACAAGGAACCTGGGCATGGACCGGGCCGCTTCCTCGTGCACGTTGTCTTGCCCGAGCGTATGCGCAATGCTGCGGCCGCGGCAAGGCCGTTCCCTCTCGGCCTCGATCGGAGATGACGGGGCCGGCCGCATCGAGGAGGCGTTTCCTGCATACGCAAATTCCCACGCCTGCACACGAGGCGGAGCGGCAGTCCCTCGTCGAAGGGCTCTACGAGGCCATCAAGGCCCGAATCGTCGATGGCCGCCTGGCCCCCGGCGCCAAGGTGCTGGAAGCCGAGCTCGCCCTGGCGCTGGGCACCTCCCGCACCCCCGTGCGGGAGGCGCTGATCCGCCTGCAGTCCGAGGGGTTCCTCGAGCCCGCGCCGCGCGGGCTGCGCGTGACGCCGCTCTCCGCGCAGGACATCCGCGAGATCAACGAGGTGCTCGCCTGCCTCGAGGCGGAGGCCGCGGAGCGCCTGGCGCGGCGCCATCCCGGCCCTGCGGAGATGGCGCTGCTCGACGCCGCTATCGCGACCATGGACCGCGCGCTGGAAGGCGAGGACCGTGCCGCCTGGGCCGAGGCCGACTACCGCTTCCACCGCCTCATTATCGAGCTCTGCGGCAACCGCCACCTCGCGCAGATCGCCAGGCTGTTCCTCGACAAGGCCCACCGCGTCCGCCTGCTGACCACCCCGCTGCGCGAGCGGCCGGTCTACGCCAACGTCAACCACGCCGCCGTGGTGGAAGCGGTGCGGCGCGGCGACCCGCAGACCGCGCTCGAGATCCACCGCGCGCACAAGCGGCGCTGGTCCGCCGAGCTCGAGGGGCTGCTGCGCCGGCTCGGGCTGCCGGGCTGACGCGCTGGACATTTCCAGTGATCCGATGGCGGCCGGCGCAGCCGGCCGAGCGGCCGAACGGCCGCCGCCGCCAGTGCGGCGAGCCAAGCCGCCGGATGGCGGCGCCGGCGCTTGAGGGAGCCTTTTCGTGCCAACGAAAAGGCTCGAACGGTATGACGCGGCGGGCCGGTCAGGCCGGTCGGCGGAAATCGGCCGCGCGCATCCCGCCGAGTTCCGTCAGCAACAGCGGCCACAGCCGCAGCCCCTCCTCCAGCGAGGACAGCCGGAAGAACTCGTTGGGCGCATGCGCGTCCTCGTCGGGGCTGGCCAGGCCGAACATCAGGCTGTCCATCCCGAGCTCCTCGGCGAAGATCGTGGTGATCGGCACCGTCCCGCCGAGGCGCGTCACCGCGGGCTCGCCGCCCTTCTCGCGGCGCAGTACGGCGGCGGTCGCGGCGCGCAGCGGGTGGTCGGCCGGCAGGGTGTAGGCGCGGGTGCCGCCGGGCGTGTAGTCGAAGGCAAGCGTCACGCCGCGCGGCGCCATCCGCTCGAGATGCGCCTTGACCGCTTCCTGCGCGGCGGCTGGATTCTGGCCGGGCACCAGGCGCATCGTCAGCTTGGCGTGCGCCTCGGCCGGCGTGACGGTCTTGCCGCCGGCGCCGGTGTAGCCGCCCCACATCCCGTTCACCTCGACGGTCGGGCGGAGCGTCGTGCGTTCGCGCACGGAGTAGGCGGGATCGCCGAAGGGCGTCGCGCCGAACTCGGCATACCAGGCGGCCTCGTCCAGCGGCAGCGACGCGGCCTCGGCCCGCAGCGCGTTGGAGATCGGCGCGGCGCCGGCCTCGAAGCCCTCGACCGCCACGCGCCCCTGCTCGTCATGCAGGGAGGCCACGAGCTTCGCCATCTCGTGGAGCGCGTTGCGCATGGCGCCGCCGACCTTGCCGGAATGCGCGTCCTTGGACGCGGTGCGCAGCCGAAACTGCAGCGCGGTGATGCCGCGGCAGCCGATGTTGAGCACCGGCCGCGGACCGGCCGCGCCGCCGCCATCGGCCGACAGCATGGCGTCCGCGCGGAGCAGGTCGCGGTTGCGCTCGATGATGCCGGTGAGCGACGGGCTGCCGACCTCCTCCTCGCCTTCCAGGAAGAGCTTGACGTTGACGGGGCAGCCGCCCTCCACCGCGAGGAAGCCGGCGATGGTCTCGATTGCGATGGTGGTGGAGCCTTTCACGTCCGACGCGCCGCGCGCATGGATCCGCCCGTCGCGGATCGCGGGCTCGAAGGGCGGGGAATGCCAGAGCTCCAGCGGGTCCGCGGGCTGCACGTCGTAATGGCCGTAGATCATGATGGTGGGCTTGTCGGGGCCCGCGCCGAGCCAGGCGCCATAGACCGCGGGCTGGCCACCCGGCGCCTCCAGCAGGCGCACATCCTGCATCCCGATCGCGCGCAGCCGGTCCAGCAGGAACTCCCGCGCGCCGCGCATGCCGGACTCGAAGGCCGGGTCGGTGCTGACGGAGGGAAAGCGGATCAGCGTCAGCAGGCGGTCGAGGATCGCGTCCTTCTGGCCCGCCAGGTAGTCGGCGACGCGTTCGGTCATGTCGTCTTCGCTCCAACCATCATGCGGAGCCGTGATGACGCCCCCGCGTTGCGCTCCCCATCTGAGCCCCCGGAGACAGCCATGACCAGCACCCGCACCGAAACAGACAGCCTCGGCACGATCGAGATCGAGTCCGACCGCCTCTGGGGCCCGCAGACCGAGCGCGCCCGGCGCCTGTTCCGGATCGGGACGGAGCGCTTCCCCCCCATCCTGATCCGCGCCGTCGGCCTGCAGAAGCAGGCGGCCGCCGAGGCCAACAAGGCGCTCGGCGAATTGCCGCCCGACATCGCCGACGCCATCGCCGCGGCCGCCGCCGAGGTCGCGGCCAACCGGCGTGACGAGCACTTCCCCCTGCCGGTCTGGCAGACGGGATCGGGCACGCAGACCAACATGAACGCCAACGAGGTGATCGCGCGCCTGGCCAACCGCGCGCTGGGATCCGACGACGGGCGCAAGCCCGTGCATCCCAACGACCACGTCAATCGCGGGCAGTCCTCCAACGACAGCTTCCCCGCGGTGATGCATGTCGCCGCCGTGCTGGCGGTGCTGGATACGACGATCCCCGGGCTGCAGGCGCTGCATGCCTCGCTGGCGCGCCGCGCGGCGGAATGGGCGGAGGTGGTAAAGATCGGGCGGACGCATCTGATGGATGCGGTGCCCGTCACCCTCGGCATGGAAGCCGCGACCTGGGCGGAGCAGGTCCGCTTCGGCATCGCCCGGATCGAGGTCGCGCTGCCGCGGATGAAGGTCCTGCCGCAGGGCGGCACGGCGGCGGGCACCGGGCTCAACCGCCACCCCGACTTCGCCCGCATCTTCGCCGAGCGCATGGCCGTGCTGACCGGGGTGGATTTCGTCGATTCCGCCCTGCCGTCCGAGGGCATGGCCGCGCATGACGCCTTCGTCGAGCTGCACGGCGCCTTCAACACGGTCGCGGTCTCGCTGACCAAGATCGGGAATGACATCCGCCTGCTGGGCTCGGGTCCGCGCGCGGGAATCGCGGAGCTGGTGATCCCCTCGGACGGCCTCTCAAGCTCCATCATGCCCGGCAAGACCAACCCGACGCAGTCCGAGGCGCTGACCATGGTCGCCGCGCAGGTCATGGGGAACAACACCACCGTGACGGTGGCCTGCGCGCAGGGCCATCTGGAGCTCAACGTCTTCAAGCCCGTTATCATCCAGGCCGTGCTGCAATCCGCGCGGCTGATCGGCGACGCCGCCGCGGGCTTCGCCGCCAACATGGTGGACAAGCTCGAGCCCAACCGGGCGCGGATCGAGGACAACCTCGCGAAGTCGCTGATGCTGGTGACGGCACTGAACCCCAGGATCGGCTACGACAAGGCCGTACAGATCGCGAAGCTGGCGCTGGCGGAGGACATCACGCTGAAGGACGCCGCGCAGCGCCTAGGCCATGTCACGCCCGAGGATTTCGAGCGCTGGGTGCGGCCGGAAGCGATGATCCGGCCTGGCGGAACGCTGGACGGCGGATGATCCCGGGCGGCGCCGCCAGCACCAGCCCCGCCATGGTCAGCGCGATGCCGGCCAGCGCCGGCAGGGCCGGCAGCTCGTCCAGCAACAGCCAACCGCCCGCCGCCGAGAGCGCCGGCACCGCCGCGCCGGACAGCGCGGCGGGCGCGGCGCCGAGCCGCCGCACCGCGACGGCATAGGTCCAGACCCCCAGCAGCCCCGCCACCAACCCCTGCATCGCGATGGCCTGCAGCAGCACCGCCGGCGGCGCCTGCATCAGCCGCTCAGTGCCGGAGGCCAGCCACAGCGGCATGACCAGGACCGAGGAGACCAGCGACATCAGGGCGGTCGCGGACAGTGCCGGCAGCGCGGCCGCGCGGAACGCCACGCCGAATACCGCCCAGGCCATGGCGGCGCAGAGGAACAGCGCGTCGCCGGCCAGCGTGGCAAGGCCGGCGTCGCCAAGCGCGCTGCCGCTGACCAGCACGACGCCCGCGGTCACCACGCCGAATCCCGCGACCTGCCGCCGCCGCAATCGCTCGCCCAGCAGCGCCGCGGCCAGCAGCGCGGTCAGCACCGGCATCGTCCCGGGCATCAGCGCGCCCATATGCGCGACCGGCGCCAGGCTCGCCCCCGACATCGCGAGCAGGCCGAAGGGCAGGCCGCCGCCCGCGACCAGCGGCAGCGCCAGCCAGCGCGGCCGCGTGCTCGGCCAGGGCCCCTGGCGGAGGAGCACCGGCAGCAGCACCAGCGCCGGCACGACATAGCGGAACACTGCGAGGTCGAGCGGCGCGAGCGTGCTGCCCGTCAACGCCGCGCGCGTCGCGACCTGCCAGCCCGCCCCCACCAGCGCCGCGCCCAGTGCCGCGGCGACACCGATGACAAGGTCCGTTCGTGCCATGAAGCCGAGGGACGCCCGGCGCGGCCGGCGTGCAAATGAGCATTGTGCGCCGGCGCATGAACGGATTTCATGCGCTCGTGCCGGACCACCGCGACCTGCCTTCCGTCCCCGGGCTCCTCGCCTTCGCGGCCGCGCTGCGCCACGGCTCCGTCACCCTCGCGGCCGAGGAACTCGGCCTGACGCAGAGCGCCGTGAGCCACCGGCTGCGTGCCCTCGAGGCCTTCTTCGGCACGCGCCTGTTGGACCGGCTCAATCCCGGGCTGCGGCCGACGCCGGCCGGCGCCAGGCTCGCGGAGGCGCTCGGCCCCGCCCTGGCCGGGCTGTCGGCGCTGCGCGCGACGGCGCTCGCGCGCGGTGCGCCGGCGCCCTTCCGGCTCGGCACGGGCCAGGGGCTCTTCGCGTGGTGGCTCTCGCCGCTGCTGCCCGCGCTGGCCGCCGCGTTCCCGCGCTTGGCGATCGATGTCGAGACCTGGGACAGCGCTGGTCAGGCGGCGCGGGCCGAGGTCGAACTCGGCCTGTTCTGGCAGCCCCCGGGCAGTCCGCCTTCCGGCACGCACCAACTCGCCTTCCCGCCCGAGACCGTCTTTCCGGTCGCCGCGCCCGCGCTGCTGCGCGCGCATCGCGCGACCTGGCGGGAGACCGCGCCGCTGCTCGCCAAGGGCCGCAGCGGCGAGGAGACCGGGCCCGAATGGTCCTGGCCGGCCTGGATCGGGCCCGGACGCGCCCGCCCCTTCGCGCTGCGCTTCCGCGACATCGGCGGCGTGCTGCAGGCCGCGCTCGACGGCAGCGGCGTGGCGCTCGGCCGGTCCCTGCTGGTGGCGGGTGCGCTGCGCCGCCGCCGCCTGGTCCGCCTCGCACCGCGATCCGAGGCCCGGCCCTGCGGAAAGCTCCAGGTGGCGCGCTGGCGAGACCATCCGGACGCGGCCGCGGTCGCCGCCTGGCTGGTCGCGCAGGCCGTGCGCGACGGCGGCGGCGCGTGACGCTCCACCTCCGCAAGCGCAGCTTCCGCCTCGCGGGCCACCGGACTTCGGTGGCGCTCGAACCGGCCTTTTGGGAAGCGCTGGAGGACATCGCGGCGGCGAGGGACGTGAGCCTGGCGGGTCTTGTGGCGACCGTGGATGCGGGCCGCGCCGACCCGGCCCTGCCGCTGGCCAGCGCGCTGCGCGTGTTCTGTCTGCTGGACGCAAGGGAAATCGCTGGACGTGAGGTCGAGAAGCCGATATAGGAAAACTTGCCGATCTTTGAACCCGTCAATCCGCCATCGTCTATGCCGCCAAGTTCCTACGTGCCTGCCGTGGAGGATAGGGCAGCATCGCGTCGAGCAGTCCAGCCTATTTGTCCGAAGCGCCGAACCTCGTCCCC
>NZ_JBNXUM010000038.1:0-68237 GCF_050563545.1 Falsiroseomonas sp. HW251 | reverse complement strand
TGCGTCTCCAAGAGCTGCAGAGCGGCCGAATCCCGAACCGCTGGACGGCCCTAGCATTTTGGAGCCGCGCTGGGCAACAACCCTTGGTGGATGCGACTCTAAGTGACTCGCCCGGCTGTTCGATTATAGATGGCGATGACGCCGGGCCGGCGCAGCACTACGGCCAGCGCCACGCGCCCCGGCGTGGCGCCGTGTCGGGCGGCGACCGCCTTCAGCGCGGGCCGGCACCAGCACGGCGACCGCCTGAGCCTGCCAGCCGACCTCGTCTTTCTGCAGCTGCCACCTTACCCCCAGAGCTCACCCGGTCGAGTACCTCTAAGAGTACCTCCGCGCAGCCCCCTCAGCATCACCGCGTGGAACAGCTGCCGGCAGATGGTCGACCCCTGCTGCAACGCCGGGAACACGATCACCACTAAGCCGGGACGAATTCCCTCTGTCGCCTAAAAAACGTGGGCAACGGTCGATCGATAGGGTCGTTGGTATCAGACCGTGCCAAGCATCAAGTGAAGTGGCCCGGTCCCGCTCGTAACGTCGCCGGGCTGGAAGTACATCCTGGGCGCGGAGTCTGCGAGCGAAGTGGCGCGACCTTCCAAATCCACGGCGGCGGGTCACCTGGACCAGGCCCCGAGCGCCGCCGAGGGCACGAACGCCCAGGTGCTGCTCGGGCGGGCCCCGGTCCTGCTCGGTGAGGACGAACGCGCCTACGCCGAACTCCTAGCGCGCATTCGGGCCGACGTGCGGCCTAAGAATATTCTAGAGGAGTTCTGGGTCAAGGACGTCGTCGACCTGCTATGGGAGACGCTCCGCCTCCGGCGCATGAAGGCGAGCCTTGTGACCGTCGCGACGCGCGATGCATTGGAAACGGTACTTGCGCCCATCATGAACAGATCCGAACCGGGAGATGCAGATGTGTTTGACATACTCCGCAAGATAACGCCAGCGCAGGAGCTAGCCGCCGGCTGGTACAGGCGTGACGCAAAGGCCGTGGCGGAAGTGGAGAAGATCATTACGAGAGCGGATCTGTCGATGGACATCGTCACCGCGGTGGCGTTCGGCAGGTCGTTAGACAACGTTGAGCGCATCGAGCGCATGATCGTCAGCGCCGAGACACGCCGGAGCGCTGTGTTGCGCGAGGTCGCCCGACACCGCACTGCCCTGGCCGAGGAGCTGAGCCGGAGTTCTCGCGTGCGTGAGGCCGAGTACACCGAACTCGGGCGTCCCTGATGGATGGCGGGCAGCGGCCGCCTCCCCGTCCAGCGCGGCTCGCGGCCAACCGGCGGAACGCGCTGCGCAGCACGGGCCCAAAGTCCGCTGCGGGCAAGCGGCGGGCCGCTCGTAATGCGTTCAAGCACGGGCTGGCGGTGTCCATCGGCGCCGATGCAGGCCTGCTGCACTTGGTTGAGGTGTTCTCGGGCCTGATTGCAGGGGAGAGGGCCTCTGCCACCCGGCTCGCACTGGCACGCCGTGTGGCCGAGGCGCAGCTCGAGGTGGACCGCGTCCGCGCGGTGCGCTTCACCCTACTGACCCAGGGCGCGGGAGACTCGGGAGACGGGATTGCGGACCAATTGGATGTGCGACCGTGCGTGCCGCACGCAGTGCCAGCGGCTCTTACTGCACCAATACATCGGACAGTCGCGGAGCGGGGCAAGGCGCCGCCGCAAGCACGTTTCGGTCCGCATCTCCCGGAGGCGTCGCAGCCGTACGCCGTGGTGTCGCGCAACGTTGTGCGGTGGCTTGCAGGACTTGAGCGCTACGAGGCGCGCGCATTGTCTCGGCGGAGGACGGCCGTCCGCGCCTTGGACGCTTCACGGATTGAGGAGGCGAGGGATGGACCGGCTACTCGGCTTGCCAGAACGAAGCCAAACTATAGTAAGTAATTGAACTTGAAGGATTACTTGGGGCGGTTGGCAGTTGGCGTTGCGCCACGTGACGAGCCGCACGATCGCAGCCTAATTCACGAGTAGCCCCCTACCCGAGGCGGCTGCCGCGCTTGACGTAGGGCTGCAAGTAGACCGCCGGGATCAGCCGCACCTCGTGGCCAAGTGCCCGAATCTCGCGCGCCCAGGGTGCGCCGTGCCGCGGGCCTCGATGCCGACGAGGCACGGCGGCGGCGCGCGGAAGAAGTCCAGCACCTCGGCCCGCCCGATCCTCCGCCGCAGCACGGCGCGACCCGTCGAATCAACGCCGTGCGCCTAGAACACGCGCCTGGCGATGTCCATGCCGTTTGTGGTGATCCCCATGGCGGACGGCTCCTCTGCTCGCTGACCCTCAACAGCCGCGAGCCTGGCACCTCGATGCCGCTCAGGGGCCGTCGACCGCATCAGTCTCTGAACTGGTCAGGACCGAGTCAGCCTGCGGACGAGTAGCATGGCGGAGGCGGCGTAAAGGAAAGCGACGGCGGAGGCGATGGATGCCTCGAAGTCGCGCGCGAGGCGTCTGTTTCGGCCGAGCCAGGCGAAGGTGCGCTCGACGACACAGCGTCCGGGATGCGCGGCAAAGCCGTGCTGATCCTCGGTCTTCTTCACGCTTTCTATGGCGATGCGCCTGGCCTCGGCTACGCGGTGTGCAGCTTAGGCGGCATCCGCGAATGCCGTCGCTCGCGCCCACCACGAGCGCGAGGTCGCCCTCGATCCGCAGGGCCATTGTCGTCCTCCGCTACCCAGGCTCGGCCGAAAGCTGGCCTGCGGCAAGACCGGCTCGGCCGGCGCGCGGAACCCTCGACAAGGGCGGAACCCTGGGGTCAGTGTTCCGCCCATGCGCACCCGCCGAATCGGCATCGTGACGCCCGTGCTGGACGATTGGGCGTCGCTCGGCGCTCTGCTCGGCGCGCTGTCCGACCTGATCGGGCTGATCGCGCGTCCCACTGTCTTCGTCGTGGATGACGGCTCGGCGCAGCCCTGCGACCTGGGAGGGCGGTGCTCGGCGCGCGGCTCGGCGGTCTCAAAGTCATCCCGCTCGCCGCCACCATGGGCCACAAGCAGGCCATTGCGATCGGGCTGGTCGAGGTCGCGCGCCGCGGCGGCTTCGACGCCGTCATCGTCGTAGACGCCGACGGAGAGGACCGACCGGAGGACATCCCGGCCCTGCCTCGCCTACAAGGCGGCGTTCCGGCGGTGCACGGGGCGGCGGATCGATTTCGGGAATTTCTGCCTCATCCCGGCCACGCAGTTGGGGCGGCCCGTCGCGCATTCCGAGCTTGGACCCATCTCGCGGCGGGCGTCATGCGCTCGCGCGCGCCGCTGGTCTGGGCGCCGACGGTGCGCGGCCTCCGCTATGCCGGGCAGAGCAGCATGAACCTCGTCGGCCTGGTCGCGCATGGGCTAAGCGCGATCTCGGTCTTCGTCACCGAGGTCTTCGTCCGCCTCCTAGTGCTCACCCTCGCGCTGCTCGGCGTAACCGGCGGCGTGATCGCGGTGGCGATCGGACTGCGGCTCTTCACCGACCTCGCGATCCCGGGCTGGGCGACGACCGTCGTCGGACTGTCGCTGGTGGTGCTGCTCCAGCTCGCGACGCCGACGCTGGCGCTGACCTTCGTGATGCTGTCCAGCCGCGCCGCCGCGCCCATCGTGCCAGCCGAGATCGCGCGGCACTACATCCGCGCCTTCGAGGTGCTGCTCTGAGATGCGGGACGGCGACTTCCATTATGCCGGCGGCGAGCTCGACCTCTTCGCCGAGGCGCGGCGCTGGCGAGCCTACTGGACCGACATGGTGCGCCCGTTCATCGGCGAGGCGGTGCTGGAGGTCGGCGCCGGGATCGGCTCCGCCACGCAGGTAATCTGCCGGCCGGACGCGCGCAGTTGGCAGCTCTTCGCCCGTCTGGCGGAGACCCTCGACGCCCCCGGGATGCGGGGCGTCGAGGCGCGCTGCGATACGCTCGCCGACCTCAGCGCCGGGGAGAGCTTCGACACCGCGCTCTACATCGATGTGATGAAGCATATCGAGGCCGACCTCGGCGAGATGGCGCGCCTGCTGCCGCATCTGCGCCCCGGCGGGCATGTCGTCGTGCTGGGGCCGAAGCACCCGTTCCTCCTCACGCCTTTCGATGTCGCGATCGGGCATGTCCGGCGCTACCACCGGCCGTCGATGGGGAGCCTGACCCTGCCCGGCTTGCGCCTGGTCTCGCTGCGTTACCTCGACAGCGTCGGGATGGCTGCCTCGCTCGGGAACCGGCTGGTGCTGCGCGCGGCGAAGCCGACGCGCGGGCAGATCGCACTTTGGGACGGGCGGATGGTGCCGCTGTCGCGGCGGCTCGACGCGCTGCTGCGCTACACGCTCGGCAAGTCCATCCTCGGCGTGTGGCGGCGCGTGGCGGCGCCGGCGTGACCCGCCGCACCGGCCGCCTCGCCTCCGTCTGCCACGGCCTCGTCGCGGCGGCCGGCCGCCCTGCCGCTGCTGAACGATCCCGCGGCCTATTTCCGCGACGACATGGAGACGTATTTCCTGCCGACCCTGGTGGCGATCGGGCGCACGATATGGTCGGCGCAGGAGGTGCCGCTGCTGACGCTGCACAGCTGGGCCGGAGGGAACCTCGCCGCCGAGTTCCAGTATGCGCTGTTCAATCCGGTCATGCTGGCGCTCTACGCCGTCCTGCCGGCGTTCGATGATCAGGCCGCCGCGGCCGCCTTCCTAAGCATCGCGCTCAGCGGCGTGCTGACGGCGGGCGGCCTGGCGCTGGGCCGCGCGCTCGGCCTCCCGGTCGGACTGGCGCATGTCGCCGCGACCGCGATAGGCGGGAACGCCTTCCTGCATTTCTGGTTCGCGGTATCCTGGTTCCCGGGCTTCGCGGCGACGGCCTACCTGGTCTGGGCGATGGCGTTCGTGGCGATCGCGCATCGCGGACGCGGCACCTTCTTGGGCTGCGTGGCCGCGACCTTTCTGACCACGACCGCGGGCTGGCCGCAGGCCGTCGTCGCGCTCGGCGCCTTCACCTTCGTCTGGCTCGTCGCCCTGCAGCGGTGCCAGGGCTGGCGGCCCGCGCTCGATGCCGGCAGCGCGGCACTGCTCGGCGTGCTCACTGGCGCGGTCGGAATCGGCCCGCTGGTTGGCGTCGCTGAGGTCGCGCGGCGTTCGACGGAGATCGGCAATGCCGGCCTCCTGGTTGCGAACCTCCGCGACGTGCTTTCCCTGTCGTCTCCGCTTCACTTCGCCGTCCTGCCGTTCTTCGACCACGCGACCCTGCTCCAGGCGCCGGTCTTCATGGCCGCGTGGTTCGTCCTGCCGCTCGCTGCGCTGATCGACTGGCCGCGCGTGTCCTGGAAGGAGCCGGAGGTTGCGACGCTTGTCGGTTTCGCCGGCCTCATGGTGCTGGCCACGCAGGGGCCGAGCCAACTGCTGTGGATGCGTTATCCCATCAAGTTCCTGCCCTATGTGCAGATCGGCGCGGTGCTTCTCGTCCTGGTGCCTCGCGGCGCTGCTGCGCGCTGCTGTGCCCGGACCGCTCCTGCCGGAGGGGGGCATCTTCCCGCCATTCGGCGTGCCGCGCGAGATCGCTGGGGTGGCATCGCTGGGCACGGTGCCGCCGGACTACGAACTCATTATCGCGGAGCGGGCCTTCTTGGGCAGGCGTACGGACAGAACGCGGGAACTGCCCTTCGGCCAGATCGGGTTGCAGCAGGGACGGGCCATGGTGAGCGGATACTCCCCAATTGGTCATCTCGGCTTGTCGCCGCTGTTCTGCTATGACAATTACTCGCGCTGGGTCTGTCCGGAAACCGGGGAGCGGATAAGGCGGCCGGATCTAGCGACGGGCGCGCCGCTGGCCGACCTTTTCCGGATCCGCCGGATTATCGTGGAGCGCAGCCCCGGTCTCGCCGGAACCGCCGCGGCGATGGGCCTGCCGTGGCGCGAGGTCGCCGCGTCCGACCATGCGCTCTTCTTCGAACGCCCGCTGCCGAACGCATCCCTCCCGGGTTCGCTGTCCTGGCCCGTCGTCGGGCTGCGCGCTGAGGCCGCCGGCCCCGCCACCGCGCGGCGCGAGGCCCTGCGCCTGTCCGAGCGCGATCCCGCGGTGACGAGCCTGATCTTCGCCAGAGCCTACTGGCCCGGCTACGCCGCGACGCTGGACGGCGCGCCGCTTCCGGTGCGTGCGCATGAAGGCGTCTTCGTGGCGGTGGACCTGCCACGCGGCGTGGCGAGTGGCGAACTCACGCTGATCTTCACCCCTGCCGGGCTGAGGGAAGGTCTTTTTCTCAGCGGAATCGCCATCGTCGTCGCGATGACTCACCTGCTGTTGCTGCACGGTGCACAGGTCCGGCGCCGCCCGAGGCCGCTTTAGCGGGTGATTGGCCGGGCTGCGTATAGCGGTGGCGAACATGCGGAGACCGTGGTTCGCAGCTCGGGGCAGCCCTGCCGCCAGCGGCCCGGAATCGACTTCCGCGCGTTGTCGCGGTAGGCGGAACGCAGCTCCTGCGTGGGAAGCCGCCATGCCGACTCGGCACATCGCGATCGTGACGCCGCTGCTCGACGACTGGCCCTCGCTCGAGCTGCTGCTCGGTGAGCTTGCGGGTCTGGGCGCGCAGGGCTGCAGTGTCTCGGTGCTCGTCGTCGACGACGGCTCGACGACGGAAGGCGACACGCCACGCCTGGCGGCATTGGCCTCGCGGCTCGCAGGGCTCTCCATCGTCCGGCTCGCCTGCAACCTCGGCCACCAGCGCGCGATTGCCGTCGGGCTGGTGGAGGCCGCGCGGCGGGCCGGGCACGACTTCGTCGTGGTGATGGACTCCGACGGCGAGGATCGGCCGGAAGACATTCTGCGACTGATCGCGGAGCACGAGGCGCATCCCGAAGCCATCGTCGTCGCGAACCGCGCGGAGCGCTCGGAAGGCGTCGGCTTCCGGCTGGGCTACTCCGCCTACAAGGCTGCCTTCCGCCTCGGCACCGGGGTTGCGATCGACTTCGGCAATTTCTGCCTCATCCCTGGCGCGCTGCTGCCGCGCCTGGTCGCGCGCCCCGAGCTCTGGAACCACCTCGCGGCGACCCTCGTGCGGTCCCGCACGTCGCTGCGCCGCGTGCCCACGGCCCGCGGCCGTCGCTACGCCGGGCAGAGCAGCATGAACCTCGTTGCCCTGGTCGCGCACGGGCTGAGCGCGATCTCGGTCTTCGCCACCGAGGTCTTCGTCCGCTTCCTGGTCCTGACGCTGCTGCTGGTCGGGGTCACCGGCGCGGTGATCGCCGCGGCGATCGGCCTGCGGATCTTTACCGAACTGGCGATTCCGGGCTGGGCGACGAACGTGGTCGGGCTTTCGCTCGTCGTGCTGCTGCAGCTCGCGACGCTGATGTTGGCGCTAACCTTCGTCATGCTTTCCAACCGGACGGCGGCGCCCGTTGTGCCGGTGGAGTTCGCACGACACTACATCCGCCGCATCGACGTGCTGCGCTGATATGCAGAACGGTGGCTTCCACTACGTCGGCGGCGAGCTCGACCTGTTCGCCGAGGCAGGGAACTGGCGCGCCTACTGGACCGGGATGGTGCAGCCCTTCGTCGGCTCCGCCGTGCTCGAGGTCGGGGCAGGGATCGGTTCGGCGACCCGGGCGCTGTGGGCGCCCGGGCGTGGCAGCTGGCTGGCGCTGGAGCCGGATCGCACCCTCTTCGCCCGGCTGTCGGAGACCGTTGCCTCGGGCGGCCTTGCGGGTGTCGAGCCTCGTTGCGCAACCTCGGCGGAACTCGACGGCCGCGAGACCTTCGACACCGCGCTCTACATCGATGTCATGGAGCACATCGAGGACGATGTCGCCGAGATGGCGAGGCTGGTGCCGCACCTCCGACAGGGCGCCCATGTCATCGTGCTGGCGCCGGCCCATCGTTTCCTCTTCACGCCCTTCGATGCGGCCATCGGCCATGTCCGGCGATATGACAGCGATTCCATGGCGCGGCTGACGCTTCCCGGTCTGCGCCCGGTATGCTTGCGCTACCTCGACAGCGTCGGCATGCTCGCGTCGCTCGGCAACCGGCTGCTTCTGCGTGCGGACAGACCGACGCGCGGGCAGATCGCGCTCTGGAATGGGTGGATGGTGCCGGCGTCGCGGCGGCTCGACGCGCTGCTGGGCTTCCGGATCGGCAAGTCGATCCTCGGTGTATGGCGGCGGGTCAAAGAGGGCGCGTGAGCGGCGGTGCGCCTGCACTCTCCGCCCTGGCGTTGATTCAGCGCCTCTATGCCGCCACCGCTAGGCCCGCCATGTCTCGCCCGACCGCTTCCGCGACCCGGATCCCGTCCACGCCGGCCGAGAAGATGCCGCCGGCATAGCCCGCGCCTTCGCCCGCGGGATACAGCCCCAGCGTGTTCACGCTGCGCAGGCTCGCGTTGCGCCTAATCCGCACCGGCGATGACGTCCGCGTCTCCACCCCCGTCATCACCGCGTCCTCCATGTTGAAGCCCCGGATCTGCCGGCCGAAGGCGGGCAGGGCCTCGCGGATCGCTGCCACCGCGAAATCGGGCAGGCAGTGTGAGAGGTCGGTCGGCGTGACGCCCGGCTTATAGCTCGGGATCACCTGGCCGAGCGAAGTCGAAGCACGCCCGGCCAGGAAGTCGCCGACGCGCTGGGCGGGGGCGCGGTAGTCGCCGCCGCCGGCGATGAAGGCTGCGTCCTCCCACTTGCGCTGGAAGGCGACGCCGGCCAGCGAGTTGCCGGGATAGTCCCGCTCGGGCGTGATGCCGACGACGATGCCGGCATTCGCGTTGCGCTCGGCGCGCGAATACTGGCTCATGCCGTTGGTGACCACGCGGCCTTCCTCAGAGGTCGCGGCGACGACGGTGCCGCCGGGGCACATGCAGAAGGAATAGACGCTGCGGCCGAAACCGCAGTGGTGCACTAGCTTGTAGTCGGCGGCCCCCAAAATCTTGTTGCCGGCGAAATTGCTGAAGCGCGCACGGTCGATGATGGATTGCGGGTGCTCGATGCGCACGCCGATCGAGAAGGCCTTGGCCTCCATGAAGACGCCGCGATCCTGCAGCCGCGCGAAGGTGTCTCGCGACGAATGGCCGATCGCGAGGACGCAATGGTCGGTCTCGATGGTCTCGCCGGCCTCGGTCACCACGCCGCGCAGCCGTCGCTGCCCGTCGCGGCCGGTCTCGATGACGAAGTCCACGACCTTGGTGCCGAAGCGGTACTCGCCGCCCAGCGCCTCGATCTTGGCACGCATGCTCTCCACCATCTGCACCAGGCGGAAGGTGCCGATATGGGGCTTGGCGACCCAAAGGATCTCCTCCGGCGCGCCGGCTAGGACGAATTCCTCCAGCACCTTGCGGCCGAGATGCTGGGGGTCCTTGATCGCGGACCAGAGCTTGCCGTCGGAGAAGGTGCCGGCGCCGCCCTCGCCGAACTGCACGTTGCTTTCGGGCGTCAGCACCGACTTACGCCACAGCGCCCAGGTGTCCCTGGTGCGTTCCCGCACGACCTTGCCGCGTTCGAGGATAATGGGGCGGAAGCCCATCTCTGCCAGGACCAGGGCAGCGAGGATGCCGCACGGGCCGGTGCCGATGACGACCGGCCGCTTCGTAGCCCGGGTGGGCGCGCCCGCGACATGGCGGTAGGTGGTGTCGGGCGTCGGGCCCAGGCTGCGGGCCAGCACCTTGTCCCGCGCGGCGCGGCGCAGCAGGGCGGCCTCGTCGGCGACCTCGAGGTCGAGGGTATAGACCAGCTCGATCGCCGAGCGCTTACGCGCGTCCCAGGCGCGACGGGCGACGCTGAAGCGCCTGAGCTCGCCCGGCCGCAGGCCGAGTCGCGCCAGAAGGGCCTTCTCCAGCGCCTCGGGCGGGTGGCTCAGCGGCAGCTTGAATTCGGTCAACCGCAGCATGAGGCGCGTGATAGCCGCTGCGCGCGGCCACCGCTACAGCAGGCCGCGCCCGATGCCGCCATCGACGGCAACGGATTGTCCCACAATGTAACCGCTGCGAGGTGAGGCGAGGAAGGCCGCAACATCGGCGATCTCCTCGGCCGTGCCGAAGCGGCCGAGGGGGATGTCGTCGGCGAAGCGGGCCAGGATGGCGTCTGGCGTCGTTCCTTCCTGCTGGGCCATCGCCTCGGACCGACGGCGCCAAAGCCGCGTGACGGTCCGCCCCGGCGCCACGGCGTTGACACGGATGCCGTCCGCGACGAGTTCCGCCGCGAGCGTCTTGACCAGGGCGAGGTGCCCGGCCTTGTGGACGTTGGAAACGATCTGCTCGGCATAGGGCATGCGGGCGGACGCGGCGCCGAACAGGACGACGCGGGCGGCCTTCCCCTTCCGCAGGGCCGTCAGGAAGGCGCGAACGACGCGGACGGTGGCCAGGATGTTGAACTCCCAGTTCGCCTGCCAGTCGGCGTCGGTCAGCTTCTCGAACGGCGAGCGGTGGCTGCCGCCGACGGCGACGACCAGGATGTCCAGCTGGTCGTGGCGGGCGTCCCAGGCTGCACGCAGCGAATCGACCGACGCCGCCTCGGTCGCATCCGCTGCGATGTGGTCCACGCCGAGCGCCGCGGCGGCCTCCGCCAGATCCGCCTCGCTGCGGGCGGAGATGGTGACCCTCGCGCCCTCCGCGGCGACGGCCGCGGCCGTCGCGCGGCCGATCCCGTCGCTCGCGCCGATCACCAGGGCCAAGTCGTCCTTGATCCGCAGATCCATCGCCGTCCTCCAAAAGTCGACACTGGGGCGGCACCCGGGCGAGGGCAAGCGTGCCCGCAGCCCATGCCTGGCGCTCTCGACAAGAGCGAAAGCGCCGGAACAAAGTGTCACGCGTGCGAACAGATCGAACCAACACGGAGCCTGCGGTCGATGGGAATGGCCGGTGGCTCGCGATTCGCGCCACTTCTGAATGTGCTGCTGGCCGCGATCGGCGGTGCCGCCCTCAATCTGCTGCCGCTTCTGCATGACCGGGCAGCGTTCTTTCGCGACGACATGGAAATCTACTTCATGCCGACCCTGGTCGCGATCGGCAGATCGATCGGGCGCGGCGAGCTGCCCTTCCTTGCCTTGCAGAGTTGGGTAGGCGGCAACCTGGCCGCAGAATACCAGTTCGGCCTGTTCAACCCGGTCCTCTTGGCAGCGTATGCCACGCTGCCGGCCTTCGGCGCGCAGGATGGCGCGGCTGCCTTCCTTGCGGTGGCATTCGGCGCCCTGCTCTCCGCCGGCGCCTTCGTCCTGGCGCGGTGCCTGGGGTTGCGGGTGGCGCTCGCCCATGCGGCGGCCGGTGCCGTCGCCGGCAATGCCTTCCTGCAGCATTGGTATGCGGCATCCTGGTTTCCGGGCTTCTCCTCGACCGCCTTCCTTGTCTGGGCCATGGCCGCGATCCTGCGCGCGGACCGCGGAGGCATGCCATTTGTCGGCGCCGTCGCCGCGGTATTTCTGGTCATGACGGCGGGGTGGCCGTTCGCCGTCCTGACACTCGGTTGCTTCGTCGCGGTCTGGGCGGCCGTGTCGTGGTGGGCCGCCGGCTGGCGCTCCGCGGTCGCGCCTGGCGTGGCGGGGTTGCTGGGCTTGATGGCCGGCGGGATCGCCATCCTGCCGCTCGTCGGTATCGTCGACGTAGCCAGCAGGCCCGCGGTGGGCACCGGCGCCGATGAGTTGATGCCGCAGCTGCGCGACGTGCTTCTGCTCTCCAACCTGTTCCACGTCGGCAGCCTGCGCTTTCCATCCGGCGAGAATCAGCTCGTTGCCGCCCCGATCTTCCATGCCGCCTGGTTCGTGGTGCCCGTCCTTGTCTTGCTTCGCTGGGAGCGCATCCGCTTGTCGGAGCCGCGCTTGCTTCTGCTGCTGTGCTTCTCGGGTGCGATGCTGCTCGGAACCCAGGCGGCCGGCACCGTCGGCTGGTTCCGCTTTCCGATCCGCTTCCTGCCCGGCCTGCACATCGCTGTTGTCCTTCTGGCGCTGGTGCAACTCCAGGAGACCGGGCTCGGCGTCCCCGGCCTGGGGCGGATCCTGACGCTCGGCACGGCCATCGCTGTCTCGGCGATCGTCGCGATGATGGCGGTCCCGGCGATCGCCGTGCTGCCGGCAGCGTGCGGCCTGCTGCTTTTCTATGTCGCGCTACGCCTCGCCCAACTCGGGCCTGGAGGTGCAACGTCGGCTGCTATGCTCGTAGCAGGCGCGACCTGGGCTCTCGCTGCCATGCTGCGGCTCTCCGTGCCGAGCGCACTGGCCCCGGACCTGGGCGTCTTCGCCCGTTTCGGGCTTCCGACGACGATGAGTGCTGCGCCGACCTTCGGGGCTATTCCGCCCGAGTACGAGTTTCACGCGGCGGACGCCGCCGATATCCGGCTCGCACCCCGTATCACGCAGGCCCTGCTGTTCGGCCAGTCCGGCCTTGCACAAGGCCGCGCCGCCATCAATGGCTACTCGCCCATCGGGCATGACGGGCTGTTCCGCCTGCTGTGCTGGTCGGACTCACGATGGCCGTGTCGCGACAGTGCCGCACGGCTCTTCATGCTAGAACCCGTCACCGGCAGCACTCTCGCCCAGTTGATGCGCGTGACTCGGATCGTGGCTGCCCAGGGTCCGCATGCCGAGGCGGTTCGCGCGGCGCTGCCGCCGGACTGGCGCATCACGGAGGAAGGGCCGCTTCGGCTTGTCGTGGCGACTGCCCGTTCTGACGGCCTGCTGCCGGGATCGCTGGCGTGGCACGATCCCGGCATCCGCGTCGAGACGAACGGCAATGCCGTTGCAGGCCGGGAGACGTTGCGGGTTTCAGCCGAAGGCTCCGCGCCGCGCATGCTGGTGTTCGCGCGCACCTACTGGCCCGGCTATGCGGCAAGTCTGAACGGGGCCCCGCTGCCAGTCCGCGCGCATGCGGGCACCTTTGTCGCGGTTGACATGCCGGCTGGCGCGGCGGGTGATCTGGTCCTGGTGTTCACGCCACGGGGTCTCCGCGAAGGGACCGTTATGATGCTTGTCGCAGTGGTCGCCGCCTGTGCCGTGGCAGGCCCGATGCGGCGCCTCCGCCGGACATGACGGGATCGGGCCGCCCCGCCTTGCATGCAGCGGAAGGCCGATGGTATGCGGCCCGCCAGGGAGACGTCGGATGCGCCGGGCAACGTTCTGCAACCACGGGATCCATGCATGGCCGTGACGGGCCAGGCGTCGCGCGCGCTGATCGAGTTGCGCGCGCGCATCTTCACAGGGCAGCTGCGCGCCGGCGAACGCCTGGCCGAGATCCCGCTGGCCGAGGCGCTCGGCATGTCGCGAACCCCCGTCCGCCTGGCGCTGGCCGAACTGCAATCCGAGGGGCTGGTCGTCCCCGCCTCGGGCGGCGGCTTTGCCGTGCGCGCCTTCACCGCGCGGGAGATCGACGATGCCATCGCGGTTCGCGGGCAGCTCGAGGGCATGGCCGCCCGGCTGGTCGCCGAGCACGGCGTCGCGCGCGGCCTGTCGCGCCGGCTGCATGACGCGCTGGACCAGGGCGACGCGGCGCTCGCCCGCGGAGTGATGGATGCCGAGGCGACCGACGCCTATGTCGCGATGAACGCCGCGTTGCACGGCGCTATCCTGGAGGCCGCGGGCAACGCCGCGCTGTCGCGCGCCGTCGCCATGGTGGAGGCGCTGCCCTTTGCGGGCGCCTCGGCCCTGGTGCCGAGCCCGGCCAGCGGGCCGCAGCGCCACCGGCTGTTGACCTTCGCGCATCAGCAGCATCATCTGCTCGTCGAGGCGCTGGAAGCGGGGCAGGGGATGCGCGCCGAGGCGCTGGCGCGGGAACATGCCGACAATGCCCGCCGCAACCTGCGGCTGATCCTGGAATCCGGCGATGCCGAGGGACCTGCGGCGCTGATCGCCCGCGAGGACGCGGCCTGAGGAAGGAGAACCCATGAACGCCATCATCACCCGCCGCGCGCTCGGCGGCGCCGCCGCCGTGGCGCTCGCGCGTCCGGCGCTGGCGCAGGGCCTGGCCTTCCGCATCGGCCTGATCCTGCCGATGACCGGGCCCTTCGCCAGCACCGGCCGCCAGGTCGACGCGGCGGTGAAGGCCTATCTCCGCCAGCACGGCGACACCTTCGGCGGCCGCAAGGTGGAGATCCTTTTGCGCGACGACACCGGTGTCGCGCCCGACGTGACGCGCCGCCACGCGCAGGAACTCGCCACGCGCGAACGCGTGCGGACGCTGATGGGCTTCGGGCTGACGCCGCTGGCGCTGGCGGCGGCGCCGGTCGCCACCGAGGCGAAGCTGCCGATGATCGTGACCTGCGCCGCGACCAGCTTCATCCCGCAGCGCTCGCCCTTCATCCTGCGCACCGCCTTCAGCCTGCCGCTCGCCTGCCAGCCCATGGCGGACTGGGCCTTCCGCAACAACATCAAGTCCGTCGTCACGCTGGTGACGGATTTCGCGCCGGGCCTCGATTCCGAGAAGGCCTTCAAGGAGCGGTTCGAGCGCGCCGGCGGCCAGGTGCCGCTCACGCTCCGCACGCCGTTGCGCAACCCGGACTACGCGCCCTTCCTGCAGCGCGTGCGCGATGCGCGGCCGGATGCGCTGTTCATCTTCGTCCCCTCGGGCGAGGGCGCAGCGCTGACGAAGCAGTTCGCGGAGCGCGGCCTGCCGGAGGCCGGGGTGAAGCTGATCGGCACCGGCGACGTGGTCGACGACGACATACTGAACGACATGGGCGATTCGGTGCTGGGCGCGATCACCTGCCACCACTACTCCGCCGCGCATGACAGCGCGGAGAACCGCGCCTTCGCCGACGCCTTCCGCGCGGTCGCGCCCGGCATGCGCCAGAACTTCATGGCCGCCGGCGGCTATGACGGCATGCACCTGGTCGGCGAGATGCTGAAGCGCACCAATGGCAGCGACGACGGCGAGCGCCTGCTGGCCGCCGGCCGCGGCCTGTCCTGGACCAGCCCGCGCGGCCCGGTCACCATCGACCAGCAGAGCCGCGACATCGTGCAGGACATGTATATCCGCCGCACGGAGCGCCGCGACGGGCAGATCTGGAACATCGAGTTCGACACCATCCGCCAGGTCCGCGACGAGGGCTGACGCTTGACCGCGTTTCTCAGCGTCCTGCTGGACGGTGTCGCCAGCGGGATGCTGCTTTTCGTGCTGGCGGTGGGGCTCTCCGTCACGCTCGGGCTGATGAACGTGGTCAACCTGGCGCATGGCGCCTTCGGCATGGCCGGGGGCTATGTCTGCGTGGTGCTGCTGAACCAGTGGGGCGTGCCCTTCGTGCCGGCGGTCATCGCCGCGGCCTTCGCCGCCGCGGCGCTGGGCTGGCTGCTGGAACGCACGCTCTATGTCCGGATCTACCGCAGCGACCACCTGGAGCAGGTGCTGTTCTCCATCGGGCTGGTGTTCATCCTGGGCGCGGCGGTGGACTGGCTGATGGGCGCGCGGCAGCAGCTGATCCAGCTGCCGGGATGGCTGTCGGGGCGCGTGGAATTCGCCGGCGTCGGGCTCGGGCGCTACCGGATCTTCCTGATCCTGCTCTGCGGCGCGGTGGTCGCGGCGCTGCATTTCGGGCTGGTGCGCACGCGCTTTGGAGCCCGCCTGCGCGCGGCGGTGGATGACGGCACGGTGGCGCGCGGCATGGGCCTGCCGGTGCCGCGCATCTTCACCCTGACCTTCGCGCTGGGATCGGGCCTGGCGGGCCTCGGCGGCGCGCTGGGGGTGGAGGTGCTGGGCCTCGATCCGACCTTCCCGCTGAAATACATGGTCTACTTCCTGATCGTGGTCGCCGTGGGCGGCACCAACACGGTCATGGGTCCCTTCGTCGCGGCGCTGCTGCTCGGCGTCGTGGATGTGCTGGGCAAGTACTACGTGCCTGAGGTCGGTGCCTTCGTGATCTACACCGCCATGGTCGTGCTGCTGCTGCTGCGCCCGCAGGGGCTGCTGAAGAAGGCGGCATGACCCCGTTCGATCGCCAGAGGGCGGAGCCGCCGCAGGCGGCGAGCACCGGCGGCGTGAATCGGACGGGCCGATTCACCATTCTGCTCGAGGCGGTTCCCTGGGTCGTGGCGGTTGCGGCCTATTTCATCTTCCCTGACCAGTTGCCGCTGCTGAGCGCGATCGCGATCGCGGCGCTGTTCGTGGTCTCGCTGGATCTCATCGTCGGCTATGCCGGCGTGGTCACGCTGGGGCACGCGGCGTTCTTCGGCCTCGGCGCCTATGTCGCGGGGCTGCTCGCGCAGCAGGGCTGGGGCGAGCCGATCAGCGGGCTGCTGATCGCGATGGCGGCCGCGGCGTTGCTCGGGCTGGTCACGGCACCGCTGGTGTTGCGCGCGGGCGACCTCGCGGGGCTGATGGTCACGCTCGGCCTGTCGCTGATGCTGTACGAGGCCGCGAACAAGGCAGCCTTCGTGACCGGCGGCGCCGACGGCCTGCAGGGCGTCGAGGTCTGGGACGTGCTGGGCATCTGGCGCTTCGACCTGTTCGGCCGCACGGCCTATCTCTACAGCCTCGCGGTGCTGTTCGTGCTGTTCCTGGTGGCGCGGCTGATCGTGGCCTCGCCCTTTGGCCTGTCGCTTCGCGCAATCCGGCTGAATCCCCGTCGCGCGGCCGCGCTCGGCGTGCCGGTGAAGCGGCGGCTCGGCGTGGCCTATGTCATCGCGGCGGCCTATGCGGGGGCGGCGGGGGCGGTGCTGGCGCAGACCACGCAGTTCGTCTCGCTCGACGTGCTGTCCTTCCAGCGATCGGCGGACGGGCTGCTGATGCTGGTCCTCGGCGGGCTCGGCAGCCTGTATGGCGCGCTGCTGGGGGCCGTGGCCTTCACCGTCGCGCATCACGCGCTGTCGGAGGCGAGCCCCCAGTTCTGGCAGTTCTGGCTGGGCGTCGCGCTGGTGGCGCTGGCGCTGGTCGGGCGCGGAGGGCTGATGGGGCTGCTCAGGCGGCTGCGGCCGAAGGGGGAGCGATCATGAGCGCGCTCGTCACGCGCGGGCTGACGCGCGCCTTCGGCGGCTTCGTTGCCGTGGACAAGGTGGACTTCACGCTGGAGCCCGGCGCGCGCCACGCGCTGATCGGCCCCAACGGCGCGGGCAAGACGACCTTCGTCAACCTTCTCTCGGGCGCGCTGCCCGCGACGCGCGGCACCGTCGCGCTGTTCGGCGAGGACATCACCACCCTGCCGCAGCACCGCCGCGTCCGCCGCGGCCTGGCGCGCACCTTCCAGGTCAACCAGCTCTTCCCGGACTTCACGCCGGAGGAGGCCTTGACCTTCGCGGTCGCCGAGCGCCAGGGCCTCGGCGCCACCTGGTTCCGCCTGGTGTCGCGCATGGCGGCACCGCGGGACGAGGCCGCGCGGCTTCTCGACAACCTGCACTTCCCCGACGCCGACCGGCGCCGTCCGACCAGCGAGCTTCCCTATGGCCGCCAGCGCCTGCTGGAGATCGCGCTCGCGCTCGCGATGAAGCCGCGCGTGCTGCTGCTGGACGAGCCCGCCGCCGGCGTGCCGCCCGCCGACAGCCGGGAGGTCATGGCGGCGATCGCCGCGCTGCCCGAAGACGTCGCCGTGTTGCTGATCGAGCACGACATGGACCTGGTCTTCCGTTTCGCGCGCCGCATCACCGTGCTCGCCTTCGGCGCGGTTTTGGCGGAGGGCGCGCCGGACGCGATCGCCCGCGACCCCCGCGTGCGCGAGGCGTATCTCGGCGAGCCCGCCCATGGCTGAGCTGCTGACCGTCCACGGCCTCTCGGCCGGCTGGGGCGAGGGCATGGTGCTGCAGGACGTCTCGCTGACCGTGAATGAGGGCGAGGCGCTCGCCCTGCTCGGCCGCAACGGCGCGGGCAAGACGACGCTGATCTCGGCGCTGATGGGCGTGGCGCGGCACCGCGGCGGGTCGGTCGCTCTCGGCGGCGTCGCGCTGGAGCGCGCGCCGCCGGAACGCCGCGCTATCGCGGGCCTCGGCTGGGTGCCGCAGGAGCGCAACGTCTTCCGCTCGCTGACCGTCGAGGAGAACCTGACCGCCGTCGCACGGCCCGGGCGCTGGACGCTCGACGCCGTCTACGGCCTGTTCCCGCGCCTGGCCGAACGCCGTTCCAACCTCGGCAGCCAGCTCTCGGGCGGGGAGCAGCAGATGCTGGCGATCGCGCGCGCGCTGATGCTGAACCCGCGCCTGCTGCTGCTGGACGAGCCGCTGGAAGGCCTGGCGCCGGTCATCGTCCAGATGCTGCTCGTGGCCATCCGCCGCCTGGTGCGCGAGGAAGGCATGGCCGCGATCATCGTGGAGCAGCATGCGAGCCAGGTGCTGCCGGTGACCGATCGCGCGGTGCTCCTGGAACGCGGCCGCGTCGCCGTGACGGCGCCGTCCGAGACGCTGCGGCGGGATGCGGCGCTGCTGGAAAGGCACCTTGGCGTCGGGCATTGACCATCGCCGGCTTCTGCCCAATGGAGAGGCGCCGACAAGGGGGATCAGAGGGATGAGCCAGGGACCCTTCTACCTGCGCTTCCGCGCGGACAGCGCGCCGAAGCCGGAGATCGAGCAGTTTCCCGACCTCGACGCCGCGCTGGACGCGGTGGAGGCGCGCTGGGCGACGCTGCGCGACCAGGCGCCGCAGATCCTGGATGGGCGGAAGGTGCTGATCCTCAGCACGGACGAGCTTCGCGGCGAGTTCGACGCCGCAGAGCAGGACAAGCAATAGCCGCTTCGCCTTGCCAGGGTGGGGTGGGGTGGCCACACTCGGCCGGATGCCCCGCGACGTGCCTCCCCAGCCATCGCACCAGCGCGCCCAGGGACGGGCGGAGCTGGGGGTCGTGGCCGCGCCGGGCGGCGCGCGGCTGAAGCACCTGTTCCAGGCCGCGCCGTCGCGCATCCTGTTCCCCGACACCGACGCCGGCGATCCCACGCTCGGCGCTTTCGTGAACGTCGCCGGCGGGCTGGCCGGCGGCGATTCCGTTGCGCTGTCGCTGGTGCTGGAGGAGGGCGCGCGCTTCACCGCGACGACGCCGGCGGCCGAGAAGGTCTATCGCAGCCTCGGCCCCGCGACGGAGATCGCGACGCGGATCGATGTCGCGGGCGGCGCCGTCTGCGAATGGCTGCCGCAGGAGACCATCCTGTTCGACGGCGCGCATCTGCGCCGGCGCCTCGACATCCACCTGGCGGACGACGCGCGCCTGCTGGCGAGCGAGATGCTGGTGCTGGGCCGCGCCGCGCATGGCGAGCGCTTCCGGCGCGGCGCGGTGCTGGACCGCTGGCGCGTGCGCCGCGGCGGGCGGCTGTCCTGGGCGGACGCGTTGCGGCTGGACGATCCCGCGGCGGCCGAGGCCGGGCGCTTCGTGCTGGACGGGGCGAACGCGATCGCCACGCTGCTGCTCGCCTTGCCCGACGCGGCGGCGCATCGCGACCGTGCGCGGGAGCTCAGCGACGGCGGCGCCAGCCTGATCGCGCCGGGCCTGCTGCTGCTGCGCTGGATGGGCGAGGCCGGGGCGGTGCGTGCCGGGATATCCGCCGCCCTGCCTGTTCTGCGGGCAGAAGCGCTGGGCCACCCCGCGCGCCTGCCGCGGCTCTGGCGCAGCTAGGGCGGCATGTTCCATGCTTCGCGGGACCGAGGGATGACCGGATGAACCTGACACCACGCGAGAAGGACAAGCTGCTCGTCGCCATGGCCGCGATGGTCGCGCGCCGGCGGCTCGAGCGCGGCGTGAAGCTGAACCATCCCGAAGCCGTGGCCCTGATCACGGACTACGTGGTGGAGGGCGCGCGGGACGGACGGACGGTCGCGGAGCTCATGCGCGATGGTGCCACGGTGATCACGCGGGCGCAGGTGATGGAGGGGGTCGCGGAGATGATCCACGATATCCAGGTGGAGGCGACCTTTCCCGACGGAACGAAGCTCGTCACCGTGCACGAGCCGATCCGATGATCCCCGGGGAATTGTTCCCCGCGGATGGGGAGATCGAGATCAATGCCGGGCGCCCGGCGATCGCGCTCGACGTGTCCAACACCGGCGACCGTCCCGTGCAGGTCGGCAGCCACTACCATTTCTTCGAGACCAACCCCGCGCTGTCCTTCGATCGCGCCAAGGCCCGAGGGATGCGGTTGGATATCGCGGCCGGCACGGCGGTGCGCTTCGAGCCCGGGCAGTCCCGCACCGTGCGGCTGATCCCCTTCGCGGGATCGCGTATCGTCCACGGCTTCCGTGGCGATGTGGAGGGCAAGCTCTGATGCCGACCAGGCTTTCCCGACGCGCCTATGCCGGCATGTACGGCCCGACCACGGGCGACCGCCTGCGCCTGGCCGACACCGACCTCATCATCGAGGTCGAGCGCGACCTCACCACCTATGGCGAGGAGGTGAAGTTCGGCGGCGGCAAGGTGATCCGCGACGGCATGGGCCAGTCGCAGGTCACGCGCGCGAATGGCGCGATGGACACCGTCATCACCAATGCACTGATCCTGGACTGGACCGGCATCTACAAGGCCGATGTGGGCCTGCGCGACGGCCGCATCGCCGCGATCGGCAAGGCCGGCAACCCCGACACCCAGCCCGGCGTGACCATCGTCATCGGCCCGGGCACCGAGATCATCGCCGGCGAGGGCCGCATCCTGACCGCAGGCGGGATTGACCCGCATATCCACTTCATCTGCCCGCAGCAGATCGAGGAGGCGCTGGCGTCCGGCATCACCACCATGTTCGGCGGCGGCACCGGCCCCGCGCACGGCACGCTGGCGACCACCGTCACGCCGGGGCCCTGGCACATGCAGCGCATGCTGCAGGCCGCCGAGGCCTTCCCGATGAATCTCGGGTTCCTCGGCAAGGGGAATGTCGCGCTTGCCGCTGGGCTGGAGGAGCAGGTCCGCGCGGGCGCGGCCGGCTTCAAGCTGCATGAGGATTGGGGCACGACGCCGAAGGCGATCGACTCATGCCTTCGCGTCGCGGATGCCTTCGACGTGCAGGTCGCGATCCACACGGACACGCTGAACGAGAGCGGCTTCGTGGACAGCACCATCAAGGCGGTTGGCGGCCGCGCCATCCAGGCCTTCCACACGGAAGGCGCCGGCGGCGGCCATGCGCCCGACATCCTGCGCGTGGTGGGCGAGCCGAACTTCCTGCCGTCCTCCACCAACCCGACGATGCCCTACACCCGCAACACGGTAGACGAGCATCTCGACATGCTGATGGTCTGCCATCACCTCGACCCGCGCATCCCCGAGGACGTGGCCTTCGCGGAATCTCGCATCCGGCGCGAGACCATCGCGGCCGAAGACATCCTGCACGACATCGGCGCGATCAGCATGATGTCGTCGGACAGCCAGGCGATGGGCCGCGTCGGCGAGGTCATCACGCGGACCTGGCAGACCGCGCACAAGATGAAAACGCAGCGCGGCCGCCTGCCCGAGGAGACCGGCGAGAACGACAATGCCCGCATCAAGCGCTACGTCGCGAAATACACGATCAACCCCGCCATCGCGCAGGGCATCGCGGACCATGTCGGCAGCGTGGAGGTCGGCAAGCTCGCGGACCTCGTGCTGTGGTCGCCGGCCTTCTTCGGCGCCAAGCCCGACTACATCCTGAAATGCGGGACGATCGCGATGGTGCCGATGGGCGATCCCAACGCGTCGATCCCGACGCCGCAGCCGATCCACTACCGGCCGATGTTCGGCGCGTTCGGGCGGGCGGGGCTGCTGTCGTCGGTGACCTTTGTGAGCCGCGCTGGGCTGGAGGCCGGGGTCGCTCAGGAATACGGTTTGACGCGTCCGCTGCTCGCGGTGTCCGGCACGCGCCACCTCGGCAAGAAGGACATGAAGCTCAACACCGCGCTGCCGAGGATAGAGGTGGACCCCGAGACCTACGAGGTCCGCGCCGACGGCGAGCTGCTGGTCTGCGAACCCGCGAGCGTCCTGCCGCTCGCGCAGCGGTACTTCCTGTTCTGAGGTTCCCGATGGAAGAGAGCATCCCGCGCGCGACGGCGGTGGCCGCCGCCGGCACCTGGCCGGAGAGCGAAGCGCGCGACACCGTCGCGATGGATTTCGATGACCGCTGGCGCCGCCGCAAGCTCTACACCGCGCAGGGCGGGCTGGCCTTCCTGCTCGACCTACCGGAGGCGCAGGTGCTGAAGGAAGGCGACGGGCTGCAGCTTGCCACCGGCGGCTTCGTCCGGGTGAAGGCGGCGCCGGAGCCGCTGGTGGAGGTCCGCGGCAAGGACCCACAGCACCTGCTGCGGCTTGCCTGGCACCTCGGCAACCGACACCTGCCGGCGGAGATCGCCGATGGCCGCATCCTGATCCGCTACGATCACGTCATCATCCGTATGCTGGAAGGCCTCGGCGCCGTGCTGGCGACGGTCGAAGCGCCGTTCAATCCCGAAGGCGGCGCCTATGGCGAGCACAACCGCGCGCCGGACCACCCGCACGAACATCACCATTATCATCACGGCCACGATCACCACGACCACGCGCATTGTGACGACGACCACCACCATCACTGACGGCGCGGCGCTGGCGCGGCTGCTGGCCTGGCTCTCGCCGGCCTACCCCGTCGGCGCCTTCAGCTACAGCCACGCGCTGGAGATGGCGGTGGAGGAAGGCGCAGTCACGAAGCGTGACGCGCTGGTGGACTATGTGCGTGCGGCCCTGCTGCATGGCGCGGGCGCGGTGGATGCGGCGCTGCTGGCGCTGGCCTGGCGCGCGGCCGATGCGGGCGACGACGCCGCGCTCGACGCGGTGACGGACCTCGCCGCGGCCTGGCGTGGCACGGCGGAGCTGGCGCTCGAGGCGACGCAGCCCGGCGCGGCCTTCGCGCAGGTCACCAACGCCGCTTGGCCAGAGGCTCGCTTCGCCGCCTATGCCGCGCGCCATCCCGGGCGGCTGACGCATGCGGTAGCAGTAGGCGCGGCCGCCGCCTTCCACAGCCTGCCGCTGCGCGCGGCGTGCCTGGGCTGGCTGACGGCATTCGCCGCCAACATCGTCTCCGCCGGCGTGCGCCTGGTGCCGCTCGGCCAGACCGACGGACAGATCGCGACCGCGGCGCTGGTGCCGGCGGTCGAGGCCGCAACGGACGCGGCGCTTGCCGTCACCGATGCGGACGAGATCGGCGCGGCCGCAATCGCCATCGATCTTTTCTCCATGCGTCACGAGACGCAATACACGAGGCTCTTCCGATCATGAGCAACGGACCTTTCAGGGTGGGCGTCGGCGGCCCCGTCGGCAGCGGCAAGACCGCGTTGGTCGATCGCCTCTGCAAGGCCATGCGCGACGGCAACGAGATCGCGGCGATCACCAACGACATCTACACCAAGGAGGACGCGGAATTCCTCACCCGCTCCGGCGCGCTCGACCCCGACCGCATCATGGGCGTCGAGACCGGGGGATGCCCGCACACCGCGATCCGCGAGGACGCCTCGATCAACCTCGCCGCCGTGGCGGAGATGACGGCGCGTCATCCGCAGCTCGAGATCCTCTTCATCGAATCCGGCGGGGACAACCTGGCGGCCACCTTCAGCCCGGAGCTTGCTGACCTCACGATCTACGTCATCGATGTCAGCGCCGGCGACAAGATCCCGCGCAAGGGCGGGCCGGGCATCACGCGCAGCGACCTCCTTGTGATCAACAAGACCGACCTCGCCCCGCTGGTTGGCGCCGACCTGTCCGTCATGGATCGTGACGCCCGAAAGATGCGGGGCCAGCGGCCCTTCATGTTCACCAACCTCAAGGAGAACAAGGGCGTCAGCGAGATCGCCGGCTTCATCCTGAAGGCGGGTGGCCTCGTGTCGCGCAGGGCGGCCTGATACGCCGGAGTGCTTGCCGCGCGGCCCTGCGCCGCGCGATGCTTCGACCCGGGAAGAGGAGGGAACCGCCATGTCCGCCGAGAAGCGCCTGGCCGAACTGGGCATTACGTTGCCGACCGCGCCGACGCCGATGGCGAACTACGTTCCCTGGCGCATCGGCGGCGGCCTGCTGTTCCTCTCCGGCGTCGGACCGCGGCGTGCGGACGGAGGCTCCATCACGGGCGTCGTGGGCGATGACCTCACGGTGCAGCAGGGCTACGACGCGGCGCGGCTCTGCGGCCTGAACCTGTTGGCCAACATGCAGTCCGCGCTCGGCTCGCTCGATCGCGTGGACACCATCCTCAAGGTGCTCGGCATGGTGCGCGGGACGCCCGAATTCGGGCACCACCCTGAGGTCATCAACGGCTGCACCGACCTCTTCGTCGAGGTCTTCGGCGATCCCGGGCGGCCCGCGCGATCGGCGGTCGGCATGGGCAGCCTGCCACGCGGCATCGCGGTGGAGATCGAGGCCGTCGTCCTCCTGCGGGGGTGACGCGCACGACCCATTGTTGACGCGCTCCACCATCGCGCCATAGCCTCGGCGATGACGAGTATCGGGCCGGGTGCGGCCGCTCGCGCCAGTGCCCCCTCGTTCCGCGGGAGAAGGTGGGCGTCGCCATGAAGCGTTCGGGGTTGCTCGGGCTGGGATTGAGCCTCGGCCTGGGATTGCTGGCGGGCGGCGATCCCGCCGCGGCGCAGGGCAACAGCCGCGTGCTCCGGGTGGTGCCGAGCGCGGATCTGGCCGAACTCGATCCGACGCGCGGGCCGAACCTGGTCGCGCGCATCTACCAGCAGATGGTGTTCGACACACTGTTTGCCTTCGACAGCAATCTCCAGCCCCGGCGCATGATGGTGGAGGACCACGGCGTCTCGGCGGACGGGCTCACCTATCGCTTCACGCTGCGGCCCGACCTGCGCTTCCACGACGGCAGCAGCGTGACGACGCGCGACGTCGTCGCCACGATCGAGCGCTGGATGAACGGCACCTCCATCGGGGGGCAGTTGAAGTCCCGCCTGGCGTCGCTGGACATCGTGGACGAGCGCACCTTCACGCTGACGCTGAAGCAGCGCTTCGGTCTTGTGGAGTTCATGCTGGCCGGCCCCGGCGCGCCGATCGCCGGCATCATGCGGGAAGCCGATGCGCGCCGGCCGGAAGGCGCACCGCTGACGCGCCCGATCGGCTCCGGCCCCTTCCGCTACCTCGCGGACGAACGGCGCGAGGGCAACCGCGTCGTGTTCGAGCGCAACCCCGACTACATCCCGCGCAGCGAGCCCCCCGATGGCGTCGCGGGCGCGCGCGTGGTCAAGGTGGACCGCGTGGAGTGGATCATCATGCCGGATGCCACGACCGCGGCGAATGCGCTGGCGACCGGCGAGGTGGACTTCCTGGAAGCGGTCGGCCCCGACCTCACGGGCTTCCTCCGCCGGCGCAACATGACGGTGCGCCGGATCGCCGCACTGCCCTCCGTCGCCTTCGTGCGTACCAACTTCCAGATCCCGCCGTTCAACGATGTCCGCGCGCGCCAGGCGCTGGCGCTGCTGATCGACCAGAAGGAGATGATGCCGGCGGTCGCCGGCGCCGACGGGCGCTGGGGCGAGTGCCATTCCTTCAGCGTCTGCGGCTCGGTGCTCGCCACCGATGCCGGGTCGGAGCCCTTCCGCGCGACCGATGTCGCGCGCGCGCGACAATTGCTGCAGGAAGCGGGCTATCGCGGCGAGCCGCTGATCCTGCTCGGCACCACCACGCTGGCGCCGATCAACAGCATGACCCAGGTTCTGGCGCGCCGCCTGCAGGACGCCGGCGTGAACGTGGACGTCCAGATGACGGACTTCCCGACCATGCTGCAGCGGATGCACGCGCAGGACCGGCCGATCGGGCAGGGCGGCTACCACCTCTTCACCTACTATGCCATCGGCACCAGCTGGTTTCATCCGCTGATGAACCTGTCGCTCGACGTGTCATGCGGCACGCGCAACTGGGCCGGCTATCCCTGCGACGAGCAAGGGGAGCGGTTGCGCCAGGCCTTCTTCGAGGCACCGGACGACGTCTCGCGCCGTCAGCGCTTCGAGGCCTTCCAGCGCCGCATGTGGGAATACCTGCCCTATGTGCCCGCGGGCACCTTCGACGTGTTCAGCGCGCACAGGCCGAACATCCAGGGCGTGCTGGACGCCTATTTCATCGCCTATTGGAACATCGAGAAGAGGTGAGTGCGATGGCCAACCTCCAGATCTCCGTCGAGGAGATGAAGAAGCGCGTCGCGCTGTTCCGCGACCTCAAGCCATCCAGCCGGCCGCTGGTGGATGCGGTGCTGCCGCAATACCACCGCGAGATCTACCAGGTGATCGGCGGTGGCGTGATCGAGGACCCCGCCATGAAGGCGCCGATCCCGGCCGACGGCTTCCACCTGTCCATCGTCAAGGCCGGTCCGGGCAAGGGCACCGGCCTGCACAACCACAAGACCGTCGAGGTCTTCATGGTGCTGACGGGCAAGTGGTCCGTCATCTGGGGCGACGAGGGCGAGAACGAGCTGCAGATCGGGCAATACGACACGATCTCCATCCCGCCCGGCGTGCTGCGCGGCTTCCGCAATGACAGCGAGGAGGAGGCGCTTCTGCTGGCCCTGGTCGGCGGGCAGGATCCGGGCAAGGTCGCGTGGATCGGTTCGGTGCTGGACGCCGTGAAGGAGAAGGGCTTCGGGCTGGACGAGAAGGGCCAGATCGTGGAGCTCGCCGCGCGTTGAAGCACGAATTCTGGCGGCTGCCCGCCACTGATGTCGCGGCGATGGTCGCGGCGCGCCAGGTCTCGCCAGTGGACGTGATGGACGCCGTGCTGGCGCGGGCCGAAGCGATGCAGCCCGTGCTGAACCTCTTCGTCCAGCCGCTCTTCGACCAGGCGCGGGACGCGGCGAAGGTCGCCGAGGCGCAGGTGATGAAGGGCGAATCGCTCGGTCCCCTGCACGGTGTGCCCTTCACCCTGAAGGACAATGTCGCGATGCGCGGCCTGCCCACGCTCAACGGCACCGTCGCGGTCACGCCGCCGCCGGCCGAGGAGGATTGGGCGGTGCTCGCGCGGCTTCGCGCCGCGGGCGGCATTCCGATCGGCAAGACGACGCTGCCGGAATTCGCGCACAAGGTGCTGACCGACAGCATCCAGTGCGGCGTGACGCGCAACCCATGGAACCTGGAGCGCACGCCGGGCGGCTCGTCCGGCGGCGCGAGCGCGGCGCTGGCGGCGGGCGTCGCGCCGCTCGGCATCGGGACGGATGGCGGGGGATCGATCCGTTGCCCGGCCTCCTGCGCGGGCCTCGTCGGACTGAAGGCGACGCTCGGGCGCATCCCGAACGAGACCTTCCCCGATCCCTTCGGCAACTACGCCTTCGTCGGGCCGATGGCGCGGACCGTCGCCGACGCCGCGCTGATGTTCTCCGTGATGGAGGGAGCGGAATCGCGCGATCCCTGGTCGCTCGGCCTGCCGCCGCACCCGCCGGCGGCGCCGGTGAAGGGCCTGCGCATCGGCTGGATCGAGCACTTCGGAAAATACCGCACGCATCCCGAGGTGCTGGCGGCGATCACGACCGCCCGCAAGGCGCTGGAGGAGGCAGGCGCGATCATCGAGCCGCTGGCCGACCCGTGCTTCGACGACGTCTTCGACACCTACATCGTCGTCGCGACCACGGCGCATGCCGCGCGGCTTGGCCCGCTGGAGGAGCGCGCGGGTGAGAAGATGACTGATTCCATGCGCGATAGTATCGGCATCGGCCGGCGCTTCTCCGCCGCTGACCTGGTGCGCGCGATGGACCGCCGCGGCGCGCTGCATCGCGCGGTGCAGCGACTGTTCGGACGCTTCGACCTGATCGCGACCCCGACCATGCTGGCACCCCCAGCGCCGCTGGATGCGGGCGGATCGGTGGCGAGTGCCTTCTACGCGGAATGGGCGGCGCCGCTCTATCCTTTCAACCTGACGGGCCACCCCGCGGCGTCGGTGCCCTGCGGCTTCGGGTCGGAGGGCACGCCGATCGGGCTGCAGCTCGTCGGACCCTGGCATGGCGAGCGTCGCATCCTGACGGTGGCCCAGGCGCTGGAGGACGCGCTGGACTGGCCCTCGAGGTGGCCGGCCATCTAGCCGGTCGCGAGCCCGCCATCCACGATGAGTTCGGCGCCGGTCAGATAGGCTGCGGCCGGGCTGCAGAGAAAGACCGCAGCACCGGCCACGTCGTCCGGCACGCCGATGCGACCGGCGGGAATGCGCGCCTCGGCCGCCGCGCGATAGGCGGGGTCGGCAAGCGCCTGGGCATTGCCCTCGGTCTCGATCGCGCCGGGGGAGAGGATGTTCACCGCGATGCCGCGCGGCGCGAGTTGCTTGGCCAGATCCCGCCCCATGTTGCACAGTGCGGCCTTCGTCGCGGCATAGGCCAGTTGGTGGGGATTCGGCTTCATCGCCTGCACGCTGCCGAGCAGCAGCACGCGCCCGCCCTGGTCCAGCAGCGGTATCGCAGCCCGCACCAGGCCAAGCGTCGCGCGGACGTTCACGGCCCATAGCAGGTCCATGCCTTCGGGCGTGATCTCCGTCAGGGATTCACGCCGCTCCGCCGCTGCGTTGCAGACGAGGATGCGCAGGCCGCCGAGCGCCGCGGCGGCCTCCGCGATCAGCTCTGCAGGGGCGTTCGGGCGGCGCAGATCGCCTGGCAGCATGGCGACCGCGCCGATCGCCCTTGCCGTCGCCTCCGTCTCCTCCGAGTCATGCGCGCCTTCATGAGAGATGGCGACGCGCGCGCCGCAAGCGACGAGCGCCGCGGCGATCGCGCGGCCCAGCCCGCGCCGCCCGCCGGTGACGAGCGTCGGCGCGCCGTGCAGCCCGAAATCGGGCGTCACGCCGGCAGCAGCGGGCGCACGCGGGCGATGGTGTCGTCCACCGCCTGCGCCGGCGTCTTGCGGCCGAGCACCGCGGACTGCATCTCCTCCACGAAGACCGCCTCGGCGCGGTTGGCTTCGGGGAAGGCGGGGAAGGGAACGCGGGCACGGGACAGCGCGGCCGCTTCCAGCGCCGCGACCGCATTGTCCGCCGCGAAGGCGGGATCGGCATAGGTCGAGACGCGCACGGGGCCATTGCCATTGCGCGCGGAGCCCAGCGTCACGGCCTTCGACGACATCGCCTGGATGAAGGACCAGCCGAGCCGCTTGTCGCGCGCGTTCCGGGGGATGGACATGGACCAGAACTCGACGCTCGGCGCCATGCGCGTGCCGGCGGGCGCGGTGGAGGAGACCGGGAAGTCCATGGCCTGCAGCTTGCCCGGGAAGCGCGACTGGTCGGGGCGATTGAGCTGGGCGTGGCGCGCATAGGGCAGGATCGCGAAGGCGGCGCGCCCCTGGGCGAGCCAGGTCACCTGGTCCTCGTTGGTGATGGTCGCGAAGCTGCGGGGCAGGCCGCCATTCTCGAACAGCGTGCGGATGGCCGACAGCGCGCTGACCATGGCGTCACGGTTCGGGATGACCTTGTAGTCCTCGGTGATGAAGTCGCCGCCGAAGGCGCGGGCGAAGATGACGGGATACGCGGCGAGCGAGGCTGTCATCACCAGCCCCGTCACAGGTGGTCCATCGCCGCGGCGGCCTGCGACGCGGCGGCACTGGTCGAGGAATTCCTCGAAAGTGGCGGGCGGGGCGGTGATGCCGGCCGCAGCCAGCATTTCCGTGTTGTAGAGGAGCGCGTTGGTGGCGTGTCGGACAGGGATCGCAACGGTGCGGCCGCCGATGTTCATGGCGGCGCGCAGGCCGGGCGCGATGTCGTCATAGGCCTCGATCGGCTCGGACTGCAGCAGCGGGTCCAGCGGCTCCAGCAGGTTCGCGGTCTGCGCGGTGGCGCGACTGTTGAGGAGATAGCCTACGCCGAAATCGGTCTGGGGCAGGGAGGCTTCGCGCAGCAGGCGGTCCTGCATCGGACCGATGTCGAGCGTGGTCCAGCCGATCTCGGTGTTGTTGGTGCGGCGCCAGGCCTCGGTCAGGTCGCCCGCGGCACCCTGCGTCAGCACGGCCTGGTGGACGCGGTGCGACAGGATGTCGAGTTTTCGGGACTGCGCGCGCGCGATGCGCGGCGCGGTGAGCAGCGCGGCGGAACCCAGCAGCAGGCGGCGTGAGATCATGATGTCCTCCCTCATCCCTTCGTGGCGCCGGCCGTCAGCCCGGCGACAAGGTGTTTCTGCATGAGCCAGACGAAGACCAGCACCGGCGCGAGCTGGACGGAAGCTGCGGCGAACAGCACGCCCCATTCCACGCCATCGAAATTGCCGACGATCTCCGCCAATACCAGCGGCGCGGTGCGGGCCCGCGTGCTCGTGAAGATGAAGGCAAAAAGGAACTCGTTCCAGGCATAGACGATCACGAAGACCGCGACCGCCAGCATCCCCTGCGCCGCGAGCGGCGCGATCACGCGGAACAGGGTGCGCAGCCGGCCCGCGCCGTCCACCGCGGCGGCCTCGTCCAGCTCTCGCGGGATCTGGTCGATGAAGGCGCGCATGACGAAGGTGCCGAGCGAGACGAAGAAGGTGGCGTAGAGGACCGCGAGCCAGACATGCGTGTCCTGCAGCCCGAGCGCGTTGGCAGCCGGGAACAGCGGCAGGGTGCAGACGATCGGCGGGATCAGCCGCACCGCGATCAGGAACAGCGCGGAGGCGTCGATCCAGCGCCCGCGGAAGCGCGAATAGGCGTAGCCCGAGCACAGGCTGGCCGCGACCGCGAGGACCGTCGCCAGCGCAGTGACGATCAGGCTGTTGCCGAGCGCATGGAAGAACTCCGGCCAGCGCGCCCAGAGCGCCTGGTAGTGCTGGAAGGTCGGGGTGAATGTCAGGCGCGGCGGCACCGCAAAGATTTCGCGTTCCGGCTTCAGGGACGACGACAGGATCAGCGCGATCGGCGCGAGCGACCAGACCAGGATCAGCGCCACCGCGCCGCCCTTCAGCAGGCCGACCAGTGCGCGCCCCTTACGCATCGGCTTTCTGCGCGCGCGACAGGCGCCACAGATAGGGCGCGGCCAGCAGCAGGCTGCCCACCACCATCAGCCAGCCCGTCGACGCCGCGGCGCCGAAGGCGTTGTACCGGAAGGCCTCGAGGTAGAGGTAGACGGCGACCACCTCCGTGCTGCGCGCGGGACCACCGCCGGTGAGCAGCCATACTTCGCTGAACAGGCGGAAGGCGAAGATCAGGCGGAAAAGGGCGGCGATCAGCAGCGCCGGCACCAGCAGCGGCAGCGTCACGCGCCGGAAGGCCTGCCAGGGGCTGGCACCGTCGATGCGCGCGGCCTCGTAGAGCTCGAGCGGCAGCGCGAGCCGCGCGGCGTAGAGGATCATGAAGGTGAAGGGCAGGTGCAGCCAGACACTCAGAAGCGCCACCAGGAACAGCCCCGCCGCGGGGCTGACGGCCCAGTCGAGCGGCGGCAGCCCGAGCGCCTGCAGCGCGTAGGTGACGTGCCCGACCTCGGGGTCGAAGAGGTAGCGCCACATCACGACCGCCGCGACCTCGCTGACGGCATAGGGCGCAAGCACCACGGCCAGCATCAGCCGCCGCATCGGCAGCCCGGAGGCGAAGAGCAGCGCCATGCCCAGGCCGAGCAGCAGCTCCACATGCACGACGATCACGACCAGGATCGCGGTGTTGCCGAGCGCCCGCCAGAAATAGGCGTCACCCAGGATATGAGCGTAGTTCGCCAGCCCCACGAAGCGCGGCTGCAGCCCGAAGGAAGAGACGTGCAGCGACAGCCAGACGAGGTAGAGCGCCGGCACCAGCAGCACCGCCAGCACCAGCAGCTGCGCCGGTGCGAGCAGCGCGAGCCGTGTTGCCAGGCTCTCCTTCACCTCTCAGGCCTTGAGGTGGAGCGAGACCAGCACGGTGATGCTCTCGCCGTCATGCATAGGGCCCGCGACGCGCAGCCATCCCCCGAAATGGGTGACACGTGCGACGGTCATCTCCGTCTCGTCCTTCGGCAACGCGATGGTCGTGCCGTGCGGCGCCCAGTGCATGCCGTCCGGGCTGATCTCGACGGCAAGCGGATGCGGACCGTGCGGCCACGCCGCGGGCTTCAGCAGGCGGACGAAGATCACGGCTTCCTTCGCCCAGCCCACCTCGTGAGGCTCGGTCGCGACCTCGCCGGGGCCGGTCCAGGCGACGTTGCGGGCGATGACGGCCAGGTGGCTCTGCGGCAGCATGCGCATCACTCCGCGGAGGAGAGGCAGACGGAATCGATCGCGGCCCAGGCGCGCTTGTCCACGTCCGTCTCGACGAAGAACAGCACGTTGAGCATGCACCAGAGGTTCCGCCAGGCCGGCATGCGCATCTCGGCAAACGCGCCCATGTCGTGCACGCGATCGTTGATGCGAAAGCCCGTGACGCGGAGCGTGGCGAGGTCGATGTCGATGCGGCCGTAATGCCAGTTCACCTTGGTCGCGATCTCGTTGTAGCAGAGTTTCTGGTCGCCACCCGGCAGGTCCTCCCAGCCGGAATCCGCCATGTGATCATGCGTCGCGGTCTTGTTGGACAGCGTCGCGGCGTGCTCGACCGCGCGCTTGAACTGCCACTTCTGGACGTGATCGCCGTCGCGGGCGTTGAGGAAGCGGAGGTGCGGCATCACGCGCTCGCCGTTCGGCGTGCGGTCGCCGGACTGCAGGTCGAAGAGCAGGCCGAAGGCGCGTACATCGCTCTCCGACAGGGTCAGCTCCGACGCCTCGGGCTTGAAGGTGAAGTAGAATTCCAGCCGGATAGGACAGGCGTCGCGGAAGGTCAGGCGCTTGACCGCGGAGCTTCGCGCACCGGCGACGGGCAGCGTCTGGATCTTCATGACGTACCCGCCGTCAACGCCGCCATGACTCCCGAAATCCCAGTTCGGCAGGGTTGAGAGCATCGGCGGCTGCATCTGCGCATAGCCCGGCAGGACGGAATCCAGGCTGCCTTCGTAGTTGCCCTGGTGCTGCGCCCAGCCGCAGAATCCGCGGTCGAAATCGTCGAAGGCGAGGATCCGCTTCAGCGGATCGAAGCGGGAAAGCTCTGGCGTCATGGGGAGATCCTGAACCGTTCCAGGGCATCGGACGCGAGCACGACCCCGAGGCCGGGCGCGTCCGGCACAGCGAGCGTGCCGTCGGCTCGCAAGCCGCCGACATCGCCGCTGACCGGCACCGTCAGCGCCTGGCGCAAGGGGTTGTCGAAGACCATGCATTCGAAGGTCAGGAAGTTCTCCGCTGCCGCGGCCAGGTGCACGGAGGCCGCGGAGCAGATGCCGCCGGACCAGCCGACATGGGGGGCGTAGCTCACGCCATGGATCGCGGCGTGTTCCGCGATGCGCCAGCTCTCGGTGATGCCACCGGCCCGCGCGACGTCGGGCTGGATGAGGCCGAGCGCGTGCTCGCGAACGAGATCCGCGCTGTCTGCGGCCGTGAAATCGGACTCGCCTGCCGCGAGGCGGATCGGCAGGTGTTGCGCCAGGCGGCGATAGCCCGCGTGGTCGCCGGGGTGCAAGGGTTCCTCGAAAAACCAGTAGCCCTCGTCGCACATCGCCTTGCCCAGCAGCAGCGCGTCGTCCGCGTCATAGGCCCAATTGGTGTCCACGCCGAGCAGCACCTCGTCGCCGGCCAGGCGCCGCACCTGCTTCACCCGCGCGATCGCGCGCGGCAGGGGGCGACCGATCTTCACCTTGATCTGCCGGAAGCCCTTGGCGCGGGCGGAGGCGACCTCGGCCTCCACCCGCGCGTCGTCGGCCCAGTTGATGGAACTGGCATAGGCGTCGATGGATTGCCGCCCCGCGCCGCCGAGCAGCCGCCAGATCGGCTGCGCCGCCGCCTGGCCTGCCAGGTCCCAAAGCGCGGTGTCCACGCCGGCGATGCATTCCACCAGCATGCCGCCGAGGCGCCCGGTCAGGGTGTTGCGCATCGCCGACCACAGGGCGCGGCGGTCATGCGCGCTGCGGCCGATCAGCTTCGGGGCGAGGGCGTCGTTGATGAAGGCGGCGTAGCCGAGGGCGCCGCGGCGGCCCAGCACCTCGCCGATGCCGGTCAGGCCGCTTTCAGTGCGGATCTCCACCACCGCGATCTCGAGGCTCGGCCAGTCGCCCTGGCTGGTCACCTGCACGGTCGGCAGGAAGGCGCGCAGGGGGTGGGCGATGACCTCCCGGATCGTCAGCGCATCGGCCATGCCGGTCCTCCCTCTGGCTGGACAACATATCGGATAGGTGGATCAGTTGCAAGGCGAAGGCGCAAACGGCTAGGCTGGCTGCCATGGATGGGCTCGCCATGACGGATGACGCCTTCGGCCCTCTCGCTCCGGTGAGGCTGGCCGACGGCGTGCTGGCAGCGCTGAGCCAGGCGATCCTGGACGGGCGGCTGAAGCCGGGCGAGTCACTCCCGTCCGAGGCTACGCTCGCCGCGCGCTTTGGCGTCTCCAAACAGGTGGTGCGCGAAGCGGTTCGGCAATTGGCGGCACTCGGCGCGGTGCAGATCGGCCAGGGCCGCGCGACGCGCGTGGTGGAGATGACGGATGCGCAGCCGCTGGCGCGCTTCTGGCGCTTCGCCGTCGGCAGCACGCGCGAGGGCCTGGCGGAGGCGGTGGAGCTTCGCCGCATCCTGGAGCCGCAGGTCGCCAGGCTCGCGGCGCTGCACGCGACAGCGGACGGCGTCGCCCGGCTGCGTGACGCGCTGAAGCGGATGGAAGCGGCGCTCGGCGACGTGCCGGCCTGGATCCCGGCCGACCTCGACTTCCACGAGCAGCTCGGGCGCATGAGCGGAAACCGCCTGGTGCGCCTGCAGGTCCAGGGCCTGCGCCCGGTGCTGGAGGAGGTGCTGCGCCACTTCAACTCCGCCCAGCGCAGCAAGGCGGACTGGCAGCGCACCCTGGCGCGCCATCGCCGGGTGGCGGATGCTGTCGCGGCGCGGGACGCGGATGCGGCCTTCGCGGCCATGCTGGAGCATTTCAAGGCGGCCGATGCGCGGCTGACGCAGCTGTTTCCGCGCGGGGGCTGAACCACAAGAACAGGAGGAAACGCGCCATGACGATGACCATTCCGCGCCGCGTCCTGCTCGGCGGGCTTGCCCTGCCCGCTGTGATCGGCAGCCAGGCCCGCGCGCAGAACGCGGCACCGCTGCAGGTGCTGGCGCATCGCGTGCACCAGACCGTCGCGATCGGCACGCAGGGCGGCGACATCACCCAGCCCTGGCAGCGCGCCCACAACAGCCAGGTGCAGTGGACCACCTTCGACACCGGCCCGCTGTGGGAGAGGCTGCAGCGCGAGGCGACGCTGCCGCAGACCACGATGGATGTCGGCTTCGTGCTCAATACCCAGGTCGCGCCCCGCGCCGCATCCCTGTTCGAGCCGCTGGACGAATGGCTGCGCCGCGACCCCATCGACGACGTGCCCGACATCTTCCCCGGCCTGATCGAAGGCTACCGCGTCGGCGGCGCGCTGGTCGCGATCCCCTTCCGCCACGCTTCTTCTGGCCTGCACTACAACGAGGAGCTCTTCGCCGAGCGGGGCCTCACCGGCGCGCCGCGCACGATCGAGCAGATGGCGGAGATGGCGCGCCGCGCGACCTATCGCCGGTCCGACGGCACCCCGGTGACGGGCCTCGTCATGCCCGGCGTGACCTATCCCAACGTCATCGACATCGCGCGCGCCTGGGACGGCGACTTCATCACGGCCGATTTCCGCTGCACCGCGGACCAGCCGCCGATGCTGAATGCGATCCGCATGCTGCGCGAGCTGTTCCAGGCCAATGCCTTCCCGCGCAACTTCGCTTCCATCCAGTCGGAGGACGTGAACACGCTGGTGCAGCAGGGCCGCGGCGCGATGGCGCTGAATTCCATGGGCCGCAACCGCATCTACAACGACCCGCAGCGCAGCAAATTCCCGGGCAAGGTGCAGACCGTCGCGGTGCCCATCAGCGAGACGCTCCGCAGCCGCTATGAGGTCGCACCGGCGAAGGTCGAGTTCTGGGGCATGGCCATCCCGCGCAACAGCCGCCGCAAGGACCTCTCCTGGTCCTTCATCAAGGCAATGCTGACGAAGGAAGCGACGCTCGGCGCGGCGCTGAACGGCAACGGGCCCGTGCGCAACTCCACCTATGACGACCAGCGCATGCGCGAGCTGATCCCCTATGGCGACGAGGAGCGGCGCGTGCTGCGCGTCGCCCGCGTCCCGCTGCCCGCCTTCGACGAGGCGCCGCGCGCCGGCGACATCTTCAAGGAGGAGGCGGAGGCCGCGGTGCTGGGGATGAAGACGCCGGAAGCGGCGATGGCCAGCGTCGTTCAGCGCGTGACGCCGCTGCTGCCGCGCAACTCGTGAGCGTCCCGGCGACCGCCTCGCTTGCCTCGGTGCTGCTGAAGCGCTGGGGTATCAGGGCGCTGTCGCCGACGGGCATCGCCCCGCTCGATCCGGCGCGCTGCCGCTTCGCGGGGCGCGCGGTGACGATGCGCTACCTGCCGCTGCGCGAGGACCTCGTCGCGCGTTTCCACCCCGTGAGCCCGCAGGCGCAGAGCCATGACGCCATGGAGAGCGTGGGCGCCGGCGACGTCGTGGTGATCGAGGCCGAGGGGCGTGCGGAGGCCGGCATCCTCGGCGAGTTCATGGCACTATCGTTGCAGCGGTCGGGCGCCGCCGGCGTGGTCTGCGATGCCGGGATGCGCGACGTCGTGGAGTTGCGGGCCCTCGGCCTGCCGATCTGGTGCCGCGGGCCGGCGCCGGCCTCGTCCAGCGCTGGGCTGATGCTGGTGGAGCATGGGCGGCCGGTCGCGCTCGGCGGCACCACCTTCATGCCTGGCGACATGATCGTGGGCGACGAGGACGGCGTCGTCGTCTGCCCCGCCGCGCTGTGGGACGACGCGCTGGAAGAGGTTGCGCAACGCGAGGCCATGGAGCGCTTCGTCCGCCAGCGCCTGGCGGCCGGCGCGGCGCTCCGCGGCCTCTATCCCCCGGGCGAGGCGACGCAGCGCGACTTCGAGGCCTGGCGCGCGGCGGGCGAACCACTCACCTGACCGGCGCGACGTCCATGCGTAGGGGCTGCCAGACCTGCACCTCGCGCGGCGCAGCCAGCAGCGCCGGCAGGCGCGCCCAGTAGGCGTCACGGTAGGGCCGCTTCATCTGCACCTCGACCAGGTCTTCCTTGTCGGCCCAGGTCTCGTAGAGCAGGAAGCGCGAGGGATCCTCGGGGTCGCGGTGCAGCGCGGCATTGATGAAGGTCGGCTCGTGCCGCATGGCGTCCAGCACGGGCGTGAGCAGCGCGAGGAACTCGTCTTCCATACCCGGGCGGACGCGCAGTACCACCAGCGCGACGATCGGGCCGGAGCCGGTGGGCTGCGCGGTGGCCGGCGCGGCAGCCAGGGCGAGCGGGGTGTGCAGCATGGTGGGGCGGCGCATCACAGCCCTTCCCGCGCGAAGGCCAGCAGGTCGGCGGAGAGCCGCCCGGCATGAGTCACGAAGAGCCCGTGCGGCGCGCCGTCATAGACCTCCAGCCGCGCACCTGGAATCAGCGCCGCCGAGGCCGCGCCGCAGAGCGGCAGCGGCGCGCTGGCGTCGGAGTCGCCATGGATCACCAGCGCGGGCAGGCGCAGGCCGCGCATCTCCGCGCGGAAATCCGCCATCTCGATCGCTCGGTTCAGCGCGACCAGCGCCTGTAGCGATGCGCCGAGCGGCATGGCGCGCAGCCAATCGCGCGTACCTGGTGACGTGTCGGGCATGACGAAGGGCGGCAGGTTGGCATCCACCCAGGCCGGCAGATCGTTGCGCAGCGCGTCTCGCACCGCTTCGAACACGGCGGGGTCGAGGCCGTCGGGATTGTCCGCGCCGCGGCGCAGGCAGGGCGTCGTCGGCGCGACCAGCGCGATCCGCGCAATGCGATCCATGCCGTGGCGGGTGAGGTAGCGGATGATCTCTCCGAACGCCATGGAGTGGCCCACCAGCGTCGCGCCTCGCAGGTCGAGCGCATCCATGACCGAAGCAAGGTCGTCGGCGAGGGTGTCGAAGTCATAGCCGCGGCCGGAATCGGCGGAGCGGCCATGCGCGCGGCGGTCATAGGCGATGCAGCGCAGCCCGCGATCCGCCAGCGCCAGCATCGGGCGCGACCAGGAGTCCGACGGCATGGACCAGCCCGCGAGGAACACCACGGGCGGGCCGCTTCCCCAGTCGCGATGGAACAGCGCGACGCCGTCGCGCGTATGGATCATGCCCGTCATCCTGGCGTCCTCCTCCGGGCGGGATGCCCGCGATGACATCAGGGTGGGCGGGATCCGGCCGCGGGACGATGACCTCGGGGGTAATCATCCCGCGGCGGCGGGGCTCAGCTGCAGCAGGTCCCGCCGAGTTTCGCGCCCTCGTACTCGTCGTGCAGCTTCAGCCAGCTCATCGTGCTCGTCTCGTTGCGGCCCTTCGGCACCAGGTCGAGCCAGGCGAAGGCGCCGACCAGCGTCTCGTTGCCGCGCGCGAAGCAGGAATAGGTGTGGAAGATCCGCCCCGCCGCGTCGCGCGCGAAGATGGTGGTGCCGTGTATGTCGCGCCCGAGCCCCGGCGTCGTGCCGAAATTGTAGAGCGGCTCGCCGGCCGCGATCTGTTCCGGCGTGAAGGAGGTGCCGTAATCCTCCTTGAAGCTGTTGCGGCCCGAGGAGACCCAGGGAAAGCGCCAGCCCATGCGACGCTTCACGGCCTCGATGCGCTCGACCGGCGCGCGGGAGACCGCGGCGAAGGACAGGTCCGCCTGTTCGAAATGCTGGCGGGCAGCGTCCACGTGGTCCCCGATGAAGGCGCAGCCCGGGCAGATGTGGTCGTTCTCCGGCGCCAGCATGAAGTGATAGACCGCGAGCTGGCTGCGGCCGGCGAAGAGGTCGGCCAGCGCCACGGGGCCGGACGGGCCGTCGAAGACGTAGTTCGTCTCGACCGGCACCCAGGGCAGGGCGCGGCGCGCGGCGCGCAGATCGTCCAGCGCGTGGGTCAGTTCGCGCTCGCGCGCCAGCAGCGCCTTGCGTTCGGCCAGCCAGGTGTCGCGGTCGGCGATGCGGGGCATCATCTGCGTGTCCATGGTTCTCACCCGATCCGCTGGAAGCGGGACGACATGATCTGCGTCCAGGACCCGTCCGGCCCTTGCACGCGCGAGATCAAGGTCCGCTCGTCGTCGCCGAGCATCGTGACGATGTCCTGGAAGCGCGCCATGCCCGGCCTGTCCATCGCGGGGCCTTCGGTGTCGAGCGTCAGCGTGCGGCCATCGGCTTCCAAGGCGCCGTCGTAGACGAACATGTGCGGCATCATCGAACCCACGAAGGTGCCGCGGAAACGCTGCGCCGCGACGTCGAAGCCCATCGTCACGATCCATTTCGCCTGGCCGCCGCCGGGCATGCTGCCCTCGCTCTCGCCAACGACCCAATAGGCACCGAGCGATCGCACGCGTTCGACGCCGCTCGCCTTCTGGACGTCACCGCCGGGCATCACGCATTCCGTCTCGAAGCGCCATTCCCCGAGCAGCCGGTGCAGCCAGCCATGATCCGGCGTCGGCGGCGCGGCGAAGGGGCAGCCGGCAGGCCCGGTCGCGGCATGCGCGCCGAGCTTGTCGATCGTCTCGCCCCAGAGCCGTTCGAAGCCCATCTCCTCGTGCTGGCGTCGCATTGCCTCGGTCGGGTGGTCCCAGCGGACCTCGAAGCGTGTGCCGAGCGGATCGGGCAGAAACAGCAGCGTGCCGACCGCGCCAGGCAGGGGGCAGGCGGAGCCCTCCTCGATCCGGAGGACGAGGCGGCCCGGTGCGTCCACCGCCTCGATCAGCATGGGGTTCGCGTAGTCCGTGCCGTCAGCATCGCGCACCACCGTGCGGTGAAGGCCGCCGGGGCGCAGGTCTACTGACGCCTCGGGGCAGGTCATGCTGCGCCCGCCGAACCAGGCCTTGATGCGATCCGGCTGCGTCCAGGCCGCGAAGACCTCCTCCGGCGATGCGGGCACGAGCCTGGTCATGCCGAGGGTGTGCCCGGCCACATGCGTGTCCATGGATGCATCCTTCCTTCGTGGTGCCGCGTCGTCGCGCGGCGGTTGCGCTCAGGCCTCGCCGAACAGGGCGACGAGACGCTCGAGCGATTCCGTCCAGCCGCGCCGGTGCCGCGTGGCCGTGTCGGCATCGGCGAAGCGATCGTGGGTGAGGGTGACTTCCGTGCCCTCCGGGATCGGGCGCAGCACCACCGTCACGCGGCTGACGCGTTCGGGCGTGCTGATCCAGTTCCAGTCGAACACCAGGCGCGTCGGGGGCTCGACCTCGGTGTACTTGCCCTGCACGCCATGCGTCGCGCCGGTGTCCTCCCGCACCGTGATGCGGAAGCCGCCGCCGAGGCGGAGATCGCACTGCGCGTCCTCGGCCTTCGTGTGGTGCGGGCCGAACCACAGCACCATCACCTCGGGCCTCGTCCAGGCGTCCCAGACGCGCGTGGGCGGGGCCTTCATGCGCTTGACCAGCGTCAGGCTCGGGACGGCGAGGTTCACGGCTTCTCCTCCACCAGCGCGGCCAGGCGATCGAGGCTCTCGGTCCAGAAGCGCTGGTAGCGCGTCAGCCAGGCCATCGCGTCCTCCATCGGCGCGGCTGTCAGCCGGCAGGCGACGGTGCGCCCGGTCTTGTGCCGCGCGACGAGCCCCGCGCCTTCCAGCACGTCGAGGTGCTTCATGACCGCGGGCAACGAGATCGGCAGCGGGGCGGCGAGCTCGCTGACGGACGCCGTCTGCTGCTCCGACAGCCGCGCCAGGATCGCGCGCCGCGTCGGGTCCGACAGGGCGGCGAAGACGCGGTCCAGGGCGGGCTCGCTATACTTAACCATGTGGTGAAGTATGGCGAGGGCCGCGCCCGGCGTCAATGGCGGCTTGTGGCGTCGCGCAGCCGTGAAGCCGCCGGATTGATCGCGGGGCGCGCGTGGACCTAGGCTCGGCGCCTGGAGGGCAAGCGCATGGACCTGCCGCCGCCGACGACGCCGGGCCGCATCGCCACCGAGGTCATCGATTGCGACGTGCATCCCCTGGTGCCGAACGCGCTCGAGACGCTGTCGCCCTATATCCCCGCGGCCTGGAACGAGCGCTTGCGGCGCAAGGGCGCGCAGTTCCAGGGCACCTCGGGCGTGCCGCTGCGCTTCCAGCACCCCAACGGCAGCGTGCCGCGCATGGACGCGCGCGGTCCGACCGGCAGAACGGCGGGATCGGACCCGCACCACATGATCGCCGACCTGCTCGACGGCAACGGCGTGGATATTGCGCTGCTGAACTGCATCCAGGCCGGCGCGGTCAGCGCGGCGCTGTCGGGCGTCGAGGAATCCATTGTCATCGCGCGCGCGTACAACGACTACTTCATGCAGCAATGGCTGCCGCTGGATCCGCGCTTCCGCTACGCGCCGACGGTCCCCGTGCAGGACCCTCAGGAAGCCGCGAAGGAGGTCGCGCGCGTCGCGACGAACCCGCAGGTCGCCGCGATCTCGCTGCCGCTGCTCAACATCCAGATGGGCAACCGCTGGTACTGGCCGATCTACGAAGCGGCGCAGGAAGCGGGCCTGCCGATCTTCCTGCACGTCACCGGGATCGAGAGCCTCATCGCCGGCACGCCGCAGATCACCGCCGGCACCTTCGACCACTACATCGACCGCTACCTCGCCATGCCGCAGCTCGCGGAATCCTCCGTGCGCAACCTGGTGTTCAGCGGCACGCTGGAACGCTTCCCGCGGCTGAACTTCCTCTTCGCGGAGTTCGGCTTCCTCTGGCTGCTGCCGCTGCTGTGGCGGATGGACCGGGTCTGGCGCGGGCTGCGCCACGACGTGCCCTGGGTGCAGCGCCCGCCGAGCCAGACGGTGCGCGAGCGCATCTTCCTCACGACGCAGCCCGTGGACGAGCCCGACGATCCCCGCGACCTCGAACGCATGATGACGCTGATCGGCGACGACGTGCTGTGCTTCTCCTCGGACTACCCGCACTGGGACAACGACATGCCGGGGAGCACGCTGCGCTTCCTTCCGCCGGAGACGCGGCGGAAGCTGTTCTCCTCCAATCCGCGCCGGGCGCTGCGGCTGTGAGCACGACGCGCCGCACGACGCGCGTGGATGCCGGCCCCGCGGAGGCGATCGTGGCGGGCCGCTTCACCTATGTCACGGCCGGCACGCGGCGCATCGGCGTGACGCGGCTCGGGAACGGCGAGCTCCGCGCGCTGCGCGACCGCTGCCCGCACAAGGCGGCGGCGATCTGCCAGGGCATCCTCGGCGGCACCTGGCTGCCGTCGCAGCCGGGCGAGCTGACCTATGGGCGGGAAGGCGAGATCCTCGCCTGCCCCTGGCATGGCTACGAATACGACCTGGCCACGGGCGCGGAACTGTTCTGGCCAGGCGCGCCGGGGCTGCGGCTCTATCCGACCGAGGAAGCGGAGGGCCGCGTCTGGGTCATCGTGCCGGAACGCGGGGGCCCGACACGGGACTGGCCTTCGGCCTGATCGTTATGCTTTATAACAATAGCTGGGCGAGGCCGGGGCAACCGGCCGGCCCGCGCCCTCGACGTCCAAGGGAGGCTCCGTCATGGATGCGCTCGACCGCGTTCGGATCTTCGCGCCGCCCCGCATCGGCGTGACGCAGCGCGCCGACGGCGCCTTCATCGTCCGGTCCGAGGATGCGCTGCCGCCCGACCTGCCGCGCGTCACCGACCACCTCTTCGCCTGGGCACGACGCGCGCCCGACCGGCCCTTCCTGATGGAGCGCGCGGGCGAGGCCTGGCGCGGCGTCACCTATGCCGAGGCCGCGGATGCCGTGCGGCGGATCGGCGCGGCGCTGCTCGCGCGCGGGCTGACGCCGACGCGTGGCCTGGCGGTGCTGTCCGGCAACTCGGTGAACCACGCGCTGATCGGGCTCGCCGCGCAGGCGATCGGCGTGCCCTATGCGCCGGTCTCGCCGCCCTACAGCCTGCTGAGCGAGGACCTGGCCAAGCTGCGCCACATCCTCGGCCTGCTGAAGCCCGGGCTGATCCATGTCGAGCGGGCCGCACCCTTTGCCCGCGCGCTGGCGATCCCGGAAGCTGCGGTGGAGGTCGTCGCGACCGATCCCGCTGGCGTGGACCGCGCGCGTCCCTTCGCGGAGCTGCTGGCCCACGACGCCGATACCGCGGTGGAGGCCGCGATCGCCGCCGTGGATCCGGAAGCGGCGGTGAAGGTCCTCTTCACCTCGGGCTCGACAGGCCTGCCAAAGGGCGTGATCACCAACCACCGCATGATGGCCGCCAACCAGGCGCAGATCGCGGCCGCCTGGAGCTTCCTCTCGGCCGAGCCGCCCGTGCTGCTGGACTGGCTGCCCTGGAGCCACGTCTTCGGCTGCAGTCACAACGTCAACATGATGATGCGCAACGGCGGCACGCTCTGGATCGACGCGGGCAAGCCGCTGCCGGGCGAGATCGAGCACACGATTCGCAACATCCGCGAGGTTCCCGCGACCATCAGCATGAACGTGCCCAAGGGCTACGAATTGCTGATCCCGCGGCTGGAGCAGGACGAGGCGCTGGCCCGCGCCTTCTTCGCCCGGCTTCGCGTGATGCTCTATGCCGGCGCCGCGCTGGCGCCGCCGCTGTGGAAGCGGCTGGAGGACCTCGCGCGCCGCCACGCGCCCGACCGCGTCGTGCCGATGATCTCGTCCTGGGGCCTCACGGAGACGAGCCCGGCCATCACCTCCGCGCATCTTGAAGACGCAGCGCCGGGCTGCATTGGCGTGCCGCTGACGGGTCTCGAGATCAAGCTGATCGCCGAGGACGACAAGCTCGAGGCGCGCGTGCGCGGCGCCAATATCTTCCCCGGCTACTTCAAGAACCCCGAGGCGACGGCGGCCGCCTTCGACGAGGAAGGCTTCTTCCGCACCGGCGACGCCATCGCCTGGATCGACCCGGCCGATCCCAACAAGGGCTTCCGCTTCAACGGCCGCCTCACCGAGGACTTCAAGCTGTCCTCTGGCACGCGCGTCAACGCCGGCGAGGTGCGCATCTGCGCGCTGGCCGCACTCAGCGAGATCGCGCGCGACGTGCTGGTCGTCGGCGAGAACAAGGACGACATCGGCCTGCTGCTGATCCCGCACGATCACCGCCGCGCCGAGCTCGGCACGCCGGCGCTGGCCGAGGCGACGTCCGCGGCGCTGCAGGCCCTGAACTCGCATGGCCACCACGCATCGTCGAGGGAAGTCGTCCGCGCGCTGTTCCTGGTGGACCCGCCTTCCCTCGACGCCGGCGAGATCACGGACAAGGGCTCGCTGAACATCCGCGCGATCCTGCGGCGCCGCGCCGCGGATTACGAACGGCTCTTCGACGACGGAGACGCTGCCGTCATCCGTCCCTGAACGACACGGGCAAGAGAGGAAGGTCCAGGACCATGAGCACGATCAGCATTCCCCGCCGCACCCTGATGGCCGGCGCCGCCGCGGCCACGCTGCTGCCGGCCCGGCCGCGCGCGCAGAACCGGCCCTACAGGATCGGCGTGCTGAGCGACTTCTCCGGGCCGTTCCGCGACGACAGCGGGCCGACCTCGCTGGCCGCGGTGCGCCAGGCCGTGGAGGATTTTGGCCCGGCCGCGCGCGGGATGACTGTCGAGGTCATCATGGCCGACCACCAGAACCGGCCCGACACGGGATCGGCGATTGCGCGCCGCTGGTTCGACGTGGACGGCGTGGATGCCGTGGTGGATCTCGTGGGCTCCGCGGTCGCGCTGGCGGTAGCGGGCGTCGCGCGGGAGAAGGACAAGGTCTGCATTGTCAGCGGCGCCGGCACGGTGGACCTCACGGGGGCGCAGTGCTCGCCCAACACGGTGCACTGGGCCTACGACACCTGGATGCTGGCGAAGTCCAACGGCGGCACGACGGTGCGCACCGGCGGCGACACCTGGTTCTTCATCACGGCGGACTACGCCTTCGGCCAGGCGCTGCAGCGCGACACCACGCCCTTCATCGAGGCGGCCGGCGGCCGCGTGATCGGCACGGCGCGCCACCCCTTCCCGGGGACGACCGACTTCTCCTCCTACATCGTGCAGGCCGTGTCGTCGCGGGCGAAGGTCCTGGGCATCGCCAATGCGGGATCGGACCTGTCGAACACGCTGCGCCAGGCCGCGGAGTTCGGCGTGACCCGGCGCGGCATGCGCGTCGTGGGGCTGGTGATGGTGCTGACCAACATCAAGGCGCTCGGGCTCGACGCGACGGCCGGGCTGCAGTTCACCGAGACCTTCTACTGGGACCTCAACGAACGTACCCGCGCGGTGTCCAACCGCATCGCGCCGAAGATCGGCGGCAACCGCATGAACATGCTGCAGGCCGGCTGCTATGGCGGGACGGCGCATTTGCTGAAGGCGCTGGCCGACATGCCGCCGGCGGAGCGGTCGTCGGGCCGCGCGGTGGTGCAGCGCATGAAGGCGATGCCGACCGACGACGATGCATTTGGCCCCGGGCGCATCCGGGAGGACGGGCGCAAGCTGCATCCGGCGTATCTGCTGCAGGTCAAGACGCCGCAGGAAAGCACGGGTGGCTGGGATTTCTGCAAGCTGGTCGCGACCACGCCGGCCGACGAGGCGTTCCGGCCGATGAGCGAAGGCGGCTGCGCGTTCGTGCGGGGGTGAGAGCGGCTCGCGGTGTTCTGCATCTTCCTCCCACGCAGCAGCGCCTCCCTCCCCCGCAAGCGGGGGAGGGATGGGGTGGGGGTGTGGAAGGCAAGGGGCGCGCTGGACAAAGTACCCACGCCCTGACCCTCCCCCGCCAAAGGGGAAGGAATCCAAGGGGCGATGAAGGAAAGCTCTTGGCCAGGGAGGGTAAGGCCTACGTCCTCCGCAACCCCGCCGCCGTCAGCAGCCTCTCGTACAGCGGCGTCTCGCGTTCGATCTGCTGCTGCACGGCCTCGGGCGTCGAGCCTTCCTGCTCGATCCCCAGCGCCTGCAGCCGCGCGATCACCTCGGGCTCGCGCGACGCGGCGATCAGGTGGCGCGCCATCAGGTCGATGGCCGGGCGCGGCGTGCCGGTCGGCGCGAAGAAGGCGTTCCAGGCGACGACCGCACCGCCGCCATAGACCTCGTTGACCGTCGGCACGTCGGGCAGGTCGCGCGCTCGCCGTTCGCCCGAGCCGGCCAGCACGCGCAGATTGCCCGCCTGCACCTGCGGCAGGATGTCGGCGGGCGAGCCGAAGTGAAGCTGCAGCCGGCCGGCGATGAGGTCGGCGATGATCTGCGGCACGCCGGCATAGGCCACGGGCGTGATGTCGAGCCCCGCGGCGACGTTGATGAGCACGGTGGCCAGGTGGCTCGACGTGCCGTTGCCGGTGTGGCCGCCATTCAGCTTGCCGGGGTTCGCTTTCCCGTAGGCCACGAATTCCTGGATCGTCCGCGCAGGGAAGTCTCGCGCGACGGCCAGCATGTTGCCGTTGCTGCCGACCATGCTGATGCCGGTGAAGTCACGCGCGGGATCGTAGGTCAGGGTCTGCATGCGCGGCGTCGCCAGGATCGCGCCGCCGGCGGCGAACATGATGGTGTAGCCGTCGCGCGGCGCGCGCAGCACCTGCTCGGCGCCGATCGCGGTGCCGGCGCCGGGCCGGTTCTCCACGGGGAAGGGCTGGCCGAGGAGTTGCGACAGGCGCTGGCTGAAGATGCGGGCCTGGGTGTCGGTGGCGCCGCCGGGACCATAGGGGCAGACGACGCGCACCGGCCGGTTCGGGAAATCCGACGGCTGCGCCAGGGCAGGGCGCGCCAGCGTCCCGGCGGCGAGCAGCGCGCCGACCTGGCGCCGGGTGATGCCGATCATCGCCTTCCCCCTCAGTACATCAGTTGCTTGTCGAGCAAGTTCTTCATGCCGGCGCGATCGCCCGCCAGCCAGCAGCGCAGATTGTGGATGAAGAGATCGGTGATCCGCGCATTCTCGCTCGGCGGCGTGCTGGCGGAATGCGGGGAGATCAGCACGTTCGGCAGGTTCCAGAGCGGGCTGTCCACGGGCAGCGGCTCGACCTCCGTCACGTCGAGGGCGGCGAAGCCGATGCGGCCGCTGCGCAGTGCCTCGATCAGCGCGGGCTCGTCCACGATCTGACCGCGGCCGATGTTGATGAAGACGGCGCCCGGCCTGAGCGCCGCCAGCGCCTTCGCATCGATGATCCGCTCGGTCTCCGGCGTGTGCGGCACCGTCAGCAGCAGCGCGTCGGCCCGCGCCAGCGCCGCGTGCAGTGCGGCCGTCGGCACGACTTCGTCGAAGAGATGCCCGTGCGCGCGCGACTTCGAGGGATCGCGCGTCACCGCGACGACGGTCATTTCGAAGGCCTTCGCCACCTTCGCCGCCCCACGCGCGAGGTCGCCGGCGCCCAGGATCACCAGCGTCTTCCCGGCGACCTCGTCCGTGCAGTACCGCTCCCACCGGTGCGCGCGCTGCTCGGCCTGCAGATGCGCCAGGCCCCGCCAATGCGCGAGCAGCGCCATGAAGACGAACTCCGCGAGCGGTCGTGCGTGCACGCCGCGCGCCGTCGTCATCAGGATGTCGCGCGCATCGAGCCCGAGCCGCTTCGCATGCTGCCCGATCCCGGTGCTGGTGCCCTGGATCCAGCGCAGCCGATCCATGACCGCGAGGTCCTCGGCCGAGGGGATGTCCCAGCTGATCGTGGCGTCGCGCGCCATCGCCTGCCAGCGCTGGCGCTGCGCGTCGCTGCGGGTGAAGGGCGCGCCCTTGTGGTCGCCACGGTAGCGCGTCGGCGGCAGCAGGTCGGGCGCGTAGAGCACCTCGATGCCGGCGGGATCCACCGCGCGGATCCGCTCGACATGCTCGGCCTCCAGCGGGGAGGAGATGAGGATCCGCTCCACCGTTACGCCGCCTGCGCCAGCAGCGGAACCTCGCCTTCCAGCGTCGTGCGGTGCATGCGGCGGACGTAGCGCTCCTGGTCGAAGTCCGTAGCGCAATGCTGCGTGCAGCGGTTGTCCCACAGCACCGCGTCGCCCGGCCGCCAGCGATGGCGATGGAGGAAGGCCGGGCGCTGCGCATGAGCGCATAGCTCGGCGATGAGCTGCTGGCCTTCGTCCTTCGGCATGCCCTCGATCTCGACGGCCCAGCGCCCGACATAGAGCGCCGTGCGGCCGCTGCGGGGGTGCCTGCGTGCGACGGGATGCCAGACATCCGGCCGGTCGCGCTTCTGCTCCTCGGTCAGGGCGGGCAGGTGGGGGTAGTGGACATGGTGCATCTCGATCCGGCTGAAACGCGCGCGCCTGCCCACCAGCTTGCGCTTCGTGGAGGCGGGCAGGGTGTCCCAGGCCGCGTACATGTCGGCGAAGATCGTGTCGCCGCCCTCGGGCGGAACCTGCACGGCATAGAGGAAGGAGCCGGCGTTCGGGATCGCCTTGTCCTCGCCGTCACTGTGGAAGCCGAAGCCGGCGCGGCGCATGCCGACGGCCTTGCCGCCTTCCTCCGCGTTGCCGACGACGAAGATCTCGGGATGGCCGTCGAGGTTGTATTGCAGCGGCACCATGATGTGCAGCGGGCCGAGCCGGCGGGTGAAGGCGATCTGCTGGTCGGGCGTCATCGAGAGATCGCGGAAGACGAGGATCGAGTGGTCGAACCAGGCCTGCTCGATCCGGCCGAAGGCGGCGGCGTCGAGTTCCAGACCGGCATCGGCGCCCGTGACCTCGGCGCCGAAGCCGCGACCAAGCGGCGTGATCGTGACCATCAGCTGCCCCCACTGTGAAGTCCCCCGGGGCGCGATGTTAACGAAGGACGCGCCGGGCTCAATGGCTGAAGGCGAATGCGGCTTGCCCGGCGATGGCGCGAGGCGTTCCATGGCATCACCTTACGAAGGGGGAAGCGATGTTCATCGTGAAGGATTTGCCACCGACGGTTGAGCCTGCGCTGCTAGAGCTGCTCGTCCGGGCGGAGCCCGCGACCATCGGGCATTTCCGCCATACGGGGTTCATGGATCCTGGCATCCGGGCGCTCCTGCCCGACAGGCGCATCGCCGGCACCGCGGTGACGGTCCGCTGCTACGGCGCCGATGCGAGCATCGTCCACTATGCCCTGGGCAAGCTGCGCAAGGGCGACATCCTGGTCATGGATCGCGCCGGGGACCATCGGCACGCGACCTGCGGCGGCGGCGTCGCGCTGGCCGCACGGGAGGCCGGCTGCATCGGCATCATCATCGACGGCATGGCCACCGACATCCAGGAGCTCCGCGACTTCGGCCTGCCGGTCTGGGCGCGCGGCCTGTCGGCGGTGACGGGCAAGCGGCAGTTCGTCCAGGGCGATTTCTGCGTCCCCGTCTCCTGCGGCGGGGTGCCGGTGGCGCCTGGCGACGCGATCGTCGCCGACGAGAACGGCGTGCTCGTCCTGAAGCCCCATGAGGTGAAGGAGGCCGCGGATCGCGCCATCGCAATGCAGGAAGCCGAGAAGAAGATGTGGCCGCGCCTGATCGCGGGTGAGCGGATGCCGGACATCAACGGCACCAATGCGCGCATCGCGGAGATCCTCGCGGCGCAGCAGGCGAAGTAGGCGCCCTGCCGCGCCGGCCGGCGCCGCCGGTCAGGCGGCGCCGGCTGGCGCCCGGCGGCGGAACACGGTCCGCCGAAGGATCACCACGGCGATGACCGTCGCCGCGATGCCGCCGAGACCGTAGAGCAGCCGGTCGGGCCCGAGCAGCGCGCCGAGGAACCAGCCCGCCGTGACGAAGGTGCCGGCCCAGATGCCGGCCGCGAAGAAGTTCAGGAACGCAAAGCGCTTCGGGCACATCCCGGCGATGCCCATCGCCGCGGAGGCGAAGTTGCGCACGCCATAGAGGAAGCGGAAGGTCAGCACGAAGAGCGTGCCGTACTTCTCGAGCAGCATGTTGGCGCGCGCCACCTGCGGCTCTGCCTTCGGCCAGCGGCGCAGCGCCGCAGGACCCAGCTTGCGGCCCAGCGTGAACCACGTCTGGTCGCCGGCATAGGAACCGATCCAGACCGCGATCATCAGGATCCACGGATCGACGATGCCTGTCGCGGCGCCCGCCGCGGAGGCTACGAGGACGAAGGTCTCGCCTTCGAAGAACGCCCAGATCGCGGCCGCGACGTAGGCGAGGGCGCCCCACTCGGCCCAGAACTCCGCCACCCGTTTTCTCCCATGACGCGTCGTTCATTATGACGATCGCGGAGGCGTTATCCTAGCCGAAAAAACCGGTCGCCGACCGCAAGTTTTGGAGACTTCTGTCCTGTTGCGCTGCGGCAAAGGCTTTGCCCCTTGGCGATATCGGCGCGAAATCATTGATTTCCGTCAAGGTTATCGCAATCTGGACCAGGAGGCCTGACTGGACGAACGCGCAGGACAATCCCGTGCACCGTGCCAGGCGCCGCAGGCCGGGCAGAGCGTTGCGCCTGTCCGCCGCGCTGGCAAGCCGCGCCGGGGTCAGACGACCGGGAAGGGCTCGATCTTCGCGCTGACGAGGATCGGGCGGCCGCGCTCGAAGCGCTTCAACAGCGTGGCGTAGGCGATGCCGGTGGTCTCGGCGAGCTCGCGGAAGCTCATCGTTCGCCCGCGGTACCGGACCTGCCAGCGCGGGCTGCCCGGACGCGACGGTTCCTCGACCCAGGCCCAATGCTCCGCCAGCCGGCCGCCACGCCGGGAGACGCGCCGAAGGCGGAAGCCTGCGGCCGGGCGCGTGCCGATGGCCTCGATGAAGGCGGTGAAGCCGTTCTCGCCGGCCCAGGCCCTGGGGATGCGAAGCCTGCCCTCCCGATCGGCTTCGCGGAGTTCCGCCCAGACCAGGTATTCGTAGCTGCGCTTCCCGCCCGACCGCGCGCCGTGGCGCCAATGCGTGTCGGCGGCCACGCGCACCTTCTCGCACCCGCAGCTCATCGTGTGTCCGCTGGTCAGTGCGTCCTGGCGGACGACGCTGTCGTTCCCGCAATCGCATCGGCAGAGCCAGCAGCGATGGGTGACCTGGCCGCGCCAGACATAGGGCTCGGCCTCGTCGATCACGCGCAGAAGTCCGTACCGCTCCCCGACCAGGCTCTGGGCGGTGGTCCTGCCGGTGGAGCCGGCCTTGCGGGCTGGAGGGGCCGATCGCCGCATGGATCCCTGTCCCCAGGATAGCTAGCGAACATACAGAAACATTCTTTCCTGACGGAAGGCTTTCGTGACCAGCGCCGGAAGCGGTGACCGCGGGCGCGGTGACCGCGGGCGCGGTGGGCGGCGGGAGGGGAGGCCAGCTTCGCGGCACTGCTTCGCGGGAACGAGTGGCAGCCGGTGTCCGGCCACCGGCAGCAAAGTGATCGGCGTCTGGCCATCAAATTTTGCTTCCTGGTGAAACCCAGGCGCATTAGAATAGGCAGCTACAAACCAGCGGTCGCGGCGCGCGAAGATTTGCCGCCAGGGGGACGTGACGTGCGGATCATTGCGATTGCACTTGTCAGTGCCTTGGGATGGTGGTTGGCGTGGCTCGCTGTTGCACGGTCAGGAACTTGGCCCTACTTCGTTGCGTATCTCATAGCGATGCCGGTTCTCATGTTCGGTTGGGGCTGGATGGAAGAAAGGCTTGGCATTGCGCCTCCGGCCCGGCCCGACGATGAGGTGTCTGCAAGCGCGGTCTCTGCTCCTGTCGGCGAGAGCGAGCGCGAGGCTGGTGCGGACTCGGGCCCTGGCGTCCCAGATGCTCAACCGAAGGCGGACCAGGATCACACGGAAGCGTCCAGACGCCACGGGCGCGCAGCAGCAGACGTGGCTGTGTAGGGCTGCCTGCTTCAACGACCCGGGAATCCTGCCTGGCGTGTCGCGGGGATGTGCGGTAGCGGCGTAGCGGGCGGGCCCGAAGGACTCTAGGTCGCCGACGCGGCGGTGCGGCCGCAGGGCGGCCCTTGCTTGGCCATGCACAGGCGCTTCTGCGCGAGAATCCGGTGCTCAGTTCGGTTTGTCGGACAAGGACAACGTGGCTGGGGGACCTGGATTCGAACCAAGGCTGCCGGAGTCAGAATCCGGAGTTCTACCACTAAACTATCCCCCACCGCCCGGCGGTGGCGCCGGAGCCCTGCGGCTTCCGGTTCGGGCGGGGGAGGTAGCACGGCGATCCGGGGCGTTCAACAGCTGGCGCATGTGATGGGTGCGGAAATGCCTTGCCCCCGGCGCGGCCCGGCCGGATCATGCCGTGCTGCAAGCAGGCCATGCCACAGGACGCCATCCCCCCCGATCGCCCCGAGCCCTGCGCCGCCCTCCCGCGGCGCGATTGGGCCGTGCCGGCCTATGCGGCGCTCGACCTCGGCACGAATAATTGCCGGCTGCTGGTGGCGACGCCGACCGCGGGCGGCTTCCGCGTGGTGGACAGCTACAGCCGCATCGTTCGCCTCGGCGAGGGCCTGGTCGCGACGGGCCGCCTGTCCGAGGACGCGATGGACCGCGCCGTCGCCGCGCTGCGCGCCTGCGCGGAGAAGCTGTCCCGACGGCCCGTCCGCGCCCTGCGCGCGGTGGCGACCGAGGCCTGCCGTCGGGCTGCCAACGGCCCGGCCTTCCTCGCCCGGGTGGAGGCCGAGACCGGGCTGCGCCTGCATGCCATCTCGGCGCGAGAGGAGGCTGAGCTCGCGGTCGAGTCCTGCGCCCCGTTGATTGAGGAGGGCGACCGCCGCGCGCTGCTGTTCGACATCGGCGGCGGCTCGACCGAGATCGCCTGGGTGCGCGTGGATCCGCAGCGCCGCGCACCGGAACTCATCGGCTACGTGTCGCTGCCTCTGGGCGTGGTGACGCTCGCCGAGCGCTGCGGCGAGGCCTGCTTCACCGAGGCCGGCTTCCACGCCGTCGTGGAGGAGGTGGCGGATTGCCTGGCGGGCTTCGAATCCGTCCATCGCATCGGGCAGGAGATCCGCGCCGGCGGGGTGCGGCTGATGGGGACCTCGGGCACCGTCACGACGCTGGCGGGTGTCGCGATGGCACTGCCGCGCTATCGCCGGCCGCTGGTGGACGGGCAGACGCTGGATGCCTGCCTGGCGGACCAGGCGCTGGGCGACCTGTTCGCGCTCGGGCGTGAGGGGCTGGCGGCACATCCCTGCGTCGGGCCGGATCGCGTGGAGTTCGTGCTGCCGGGCTGCGCGATCTATGCGGCGATCCGACGTCTCTGGCCGGCGCCGCGGCTGACGGTGGCTGATCGCGGCCTGCGGGAGGGCATGCTGCTGCGCCTGATGCGCGCGGACCGCGTGGCGCCCCGGCGGCCGGCGCCGCGCGGCCAGGGCTGGCACGGGCACGCCTGACGCGCGATATCCCCGGGCATGACCAAGCCACCGCCCGGGCGTTCGATGTCGGCGCGTTTGCGCACGGCCAAGGGGCGCAGCCCGCAGAGCCAGCGCTGGCTCGAGCGTCAACTGAACGACCCCTATGTGCAGGCGGCGAAGGCCGCAGGCTGGCGATCCCGCGCCGCATTCAAGCTGATCGAGCTCGACGACAAGTTTCGTGTGTTGAAGCGGGGCGCGCGGGTGGTTGACCTCGGCTGCGCGCCCGGAGGCTGGACGCAGGTGGCGATGCGCAAGGTGGGCGACCGCGGGCATGTCGTGGGGCTCGACCTCCTGCCGGTGGATGTCGTGCCGGGCGCGGTGATCCTGCAGGGCGACTTCCAGGACGCCGAGGCCGAGAAGCGGGTCGAGGACGCCCTGGGCGGCCAGGCCGATGTCGTGCTGTCGGACATGGCGCCGAACACCACCGGCCATGCCGCGACCGATCACCTCCGGATCATGGCGCTGGCCGAGCTCGCGTTGGATTTCGCGCTGCGCGTGCTGGCGCCCGGCGGCGCTTTCGTCGCGAAGGTCTTCCAGGGCGGGTCCGAGAAGGACTTCCTCGACACGCTCAAGCGCAACTTCGCCGTCGTCCGCCATGCCAAGCCGCCCGCGAGCCGCAAGGACAGCGCGGAGCTCTACGTCGTGGCGACCGGCTTCAAGAGTTAGCGGTTCCGCAGCGCGGCCCGGCCGGCGTCGGTCGCCCGCACCATGCCCTCGTCCAGCCGGACCAGCCCGGCCTCCGTTGCGTCCTCCCACACCGTCAGGCGCGGGCAGGAGGTCCGCCAGGCGTCCAGCACCTCGGCATAGGGGCGCGGGCGCTCGGCCACGAAGGCGACGAGGTCGAGCATCAGGGGGCGGATCGTCTCCGACATGGCTTCCTCCTCAACGCATCACCATCAGCCAGCTTCCCTGGGCGATGTAGAAGCTGCCGATCACCGTGATGATGCGGTTCGCCCAGACACGGTACTGCGCGTCGCTCATCGCCTCCAGCACGCGCTTGGCGAGCGTGGTGCCGAGCATGGAGGCGATGATCGCCAGAACGGCCACGACCGGGTCCACGCTGCCGGTGTCGGCGACCAGCACGCCGAAATAGAGCAGCTTGGCCGCGTGGCTCAGCATCTGCATCGCGGCCTTGCTCGCCACTATCTCGCGCCGGTCGAGCCGGCCGCCAAGGAAGAAGCGGTCCAGCAGCGGGCCCGTGACGCCCGTCATCAGCATCAGCGTCATCCCGACCGCGCCCACTGCCGCGCCATGGGAGAGCCGCATCGGGTCGGGCTGCCAACGGTCGGGCAGGGCACGCACCGCGAAGGGGCTGAGGCCGAGCATCAGCAGCGCGACCGCCCGATCCGGCACCACCAACACCAGCGACCAGGCACCGAGCGCGAGCGCGTTGCCGATCATCAGCCCCATCACCGGCCGCACCTTGATGTGCCGCCACCACAGCGCCGCCCGCCATCCGTTGGACGCGATCTGCGTCACGGCATGCAGCGCCATCGCGTCCGGCACGGGCAGCAGGAACAGCAGCACGCCGATCAGCACCAGGCCGCCGGCCATGCCGAAGACCCCCGACAGCAGCGAGGTCCCGACCATGGTGAGGAGGACGACGGCGATGACCAGCGACGACATGCCGCGTTGATGCGCCCGTTGCCGGCGCAGGACAAACGGCGTTATCTCAGGGTCAGCCTGAGTTTTCCTGATGCTGATCCAACGCCGCCTGCCGTCGCTCAACGGCGTCCGCGCCTTCGAGGCCGCGGCACGCACCGGCTCCTTCGTCGCGGCCGCCGAGGAACTCGGCGTCACGCCGGCCGCCGTCAGCCGCCTGGTGCGGCTGCTCGAGGAGCGGCTCGGCATCGCGTTGTTCGACCGCCATGCCAACCGCCTGGCCGCGACCCCGGCGGGCGAGGCCTATCGCGCGGGGCTGACCCCGTTGCTGGACGGGCTGGCGCGGCTGACGGCGGAGGTGGTCGCGCGGCCGGCCTCGCCCGTGCTGACGGTCGGCGTCGGGCCGAGTTTCGCCATCCGCTGGCTGATCCCGCGCCTCGCCTCCTTCACCCGGATCCATCCGGGGATCGAAGTCCGCATCGCCACGGGCGGGCCGACCGTGCCTTTCTCCGCGGACTGGACCTGCGGCATCCGGTCGGGCCCCGGCCCGGAGGCCTGGCCGGGCTTCGCGGCGGACCGGTTGGTCGCGGCGGACCTGCTACCGGTCTGCACGCCGGCGATCGCCGCGCGGCTCGGGGCACCGGCCGACCTCGCGCGGGAGACGCTGCTGCGCGTGACCCATGCGCCGGAGGACTGGGCGGACTGGGCCGCGGCGGCCGGGGTCCAGCTTCGCGCGGCCGGCCCGGCCTTCGACCAGTATGGCCAGGCGCTGCAGGCTGCGGCCGACGGGATCGGCGTCGCGATGGGGATCAGGCCCTATATCGACGACGACCTCGCCGCCGGGCGGTTGGTTGCCCCCTTCGCGGTCCGGAGCCCCAAGCGGACGAACTGGTGGCTGGTCTACCGGCCGGAACGGGCCGGCGAGCCTGCCTTCGTCGCCTTCCGCGGCTGGATCCTCGAGGCGGCCGAGCCGCCCCCGGGGCCGACGGACAGCGCGCGTTGACCGGGCATCGCTCCGCAGCAGGGCTGCGCGACGCGCCTCGGATGACGGTCGGCCACCTGCATGGCGCCGTACGCCTTGCAGCGTCCGACAACACCCCTGGACAACCTTCGGGGCCCGGACTATAGGCCGCCGCTCGCCGCGGTCCGGGTTCCCTGGGCCGCGCGCGACGTTTTGCAGGGAACGCGGGAGAGACGCCTCGGCGTCTCGCCAGGACCGCGGGCCTCTGTGACGGAACAGAGGACTGGACAGTGGCAAAGAAGATCGTCGGCTACATCAAGCTGCAGATCCCGGCCGGCAAGGCGAACCCCTCGCCGCCCGTCGGTCCCGCGCTCGGTCAGCGCGGCCTGAACATCATGCAGTTCGTCAAGGAGTTCAACGCTGCGACGCAGCAGATGGAGCCGGGCACGCCGACGCCCGTCGTCATCACGGCGTACAGCGACCGCACCTTCTCCTTCATCACCAAGACCCCGCCGAACACCTACTTCCTGCTGAAGGCCGCCAAGATCGAGAAGGGCAGCCAGACGCCGGGCAAGGGCGGCAGCGTCGGCCGGGTCACCAAGGCCCAGCTGCGCGAGATCGCGGCGGTGAAGATGAAGGACATGAACTGCACCGACGTCGAGAGCGCGGTGCGCATGCTCGCGGGATCCGCCCGTTCGATGGGCATGACCGTGGTGGAGGGCTGAGGCCATGGCGAAGATCGGCAAGCGCCTCAAGGCCGCCAACAGCGCCTTCGACCGCGAGAAGAGCTACGCGCTGGCTGAGGCCGTGAAGCTCGTCAAGGCGAACGCCAAGGCGAAGTTCGACGAAACCGTCGAGATCGCCATGAACCTCGGCATCGACCCCCGCCACGCCGACCAGATGGTCCGCGGCGTGGTCGGCCTGCCTGCCGGCACGGGAAAGACGCTGCGCGTTGGCGTCTTCGCCCGCGGCGCCAAGGCCGAGGAAGCCAAGGCCGCCGGCGCCGATGTGGTAGGCGCGGACGACCTCGCCGCCCTGGTGCAGGAAGGCAAGATCGAGTTCGAGCGCTGCATTGCGACGCCGGACATGATGGCGCTCGTCGGCCGGCTCGGTAAGGTGCTCGGCCCGCGCGGGCTGATGCCGAACCCGAAGCTCGGCACGGTGACCATGGACGTGAAGGGCGCTGTGACCGCGGCGAAGGCCGGCCAAGTCGAGTTCCGCGCGGAGAAGGCGGGCATCGTGCATGCCGGCATTGGCAAGGCCTCCTTCGGGGAGGACAAGCTGCTCGAGAATGCGCGCGCCTTCATCGACGCGATCCAGAAGGCCCGCCCGACGGGCGCGAAGGGCACCTATGTGAAGAAGGTGTCGCTGAGCTCCTCGATGGGCCCGGGCGTGAAGGTGGATCTGGGCTCGCTGACCGCGGCCTGATCCCACGAGATTCGGCGGCTTCGGCCGCCGGGCAGGGCAGGGGAGCGATCTCCTGCCCGACCTGTCGGAGACCCTCTGTGGTCTGGCCTTCGGGCCGGCCTTGAAGCGGCCGAAAGGCCCGCAGGGGATAGATGGGGTGCCGAGAAGTTTGCCGGTGGGGCGCGAACCCTGATCGGCTTGGCTTGACGGTCCCTTCCAACAGGCGACTGACGCATCGGGCGGCCGGTGCGGAGGAACCGGCTTTCACCCTTCCAGAAGGTGGAGCCCCGCTGCGATCGCCGGAGGGCGCAGAGGGCCGGAGGCCCCGAGCATCGAAGGCGTGAATCGCTGCGGCAAACTACAGGAGACGGGACGTGGACCGTACGGAAAAGCGCGCCTTCGTGCAGGCGCTGCAGGCGGTGTTCGCGGATACGTCGTTCGTCCTCGTCAGCCAGAACAAGGGGCTGACGGTGGCCGATGCGACGACGCTGCGGCAACGCATGCGGGACGCCGGTGCGAACTACAAGGTGGCGAAGAACCGGCTGGCCTCCCTCGCCCTCGATGGCACGAAGTTCCAGGCCATCCAGCCCCTGCTGAAGGGTCCGACCGCGATCTCGTGGTCGAAGGATCCGGTGGCGGTGGCGAAGACGGCCGTGGACTTCGCCAGGACCAACGACAGGTTCGTGATCCTGGGTGGGGCCCTCGGGACCCAGCAGCTGAACGCCGATGGCGTGAAGGCGTTGGCCGAGTTGCCCTCGCTCGAGACGCTGCGTGCGCAGCTGCTCGGCCTGATCCAGACCCCGGCGACACGGATCGCCGGCGTGCTGCAGGCCCCCGGCAGTCAGCTCGCGCGGGTGTTCTCGGCCTATGCCAAGAAGGACGAGACGGCGGAAGCCGCCTGAACCAAGCATGAACACCCCGGGATGGCCCAGGGTGTTGCAAACCCCAAGCCAAGCGACTAGATCGAGGATACCCGAAAATGGCTGACCTTGCGAAGCTCGTTGACGAGCTGTCCACCTTGACCGTCCTGGAGGCTGCCGAGCTCTCCAAACTGCTCGAGGAGAAGTGGGGCGTTTCCGCCGCGGCGCCCGTCGCCGTGGCCGCCGCTCCGGCTGCCGGCGCTGCCGCCGCGGCCCCTGCCGCCGAGGAGAAGACGGAGTTCACCGTCGTCCTGAAGGCCGGCGGCGACAAGAAGATCAATGTGATCAAGGAGATCCGTACCATCACGGGTCTCGGCCTGAAGGAAGCCAAGGACCTCGTCGAGGGCGCGCCGAAGACCGTCAAGGAAGGCGTGAACAAGGACGAGGCGGCGAAGATCAAGAAGGTGCTCGAAGAGAACGGCGCGACCGTCGAGATCACCTGATTCGGCGGCGCGGCCGGGGCCACCCGGGCGCGCCCCCAGGCTCCCGCCGCCGGGCGGGGGCCGGACTACCATGGTCGGGAACGGGCGGGATTCCGGAGACGGAGTCCCGCCCGCGCCCGCGTTTGATGTCAGCGCCTTCGCGCGCCGCCCCCGGCGGCGGTGCGAGGGGGCAACGAGACTAGCGGCACCAGGTTTCAGGCCGCGCGGTCCAGTACGGGGCCGGCGGACGAGGGAAGCGGGACACGCATGAACGCTATCACGAAGTCGTTCACCGGGCGCAAGCGCATTCGGAAGTCCTTCGGGCGGCTGCCCGAAGTGGCGCCGATGCCCAACCTCATCGACGTGCAGCGCGCCTCCTATGAGGGGTTCCTGCAGATGGGCGTTGACCCCGATGCGCGGCTGCACGCCGGCCTCCAGGAGGTCTTCAAGTCCGTCTTCCCGATCGACGATTTCGGCGGGCGCGGCCGGCTGGAATTCGTGCAGTACGAGCTCGAGGAGCCGAAGTACGACGTCGAGGAATGCATCCAGCGCGGCCTGACCTTCGCGGCGCCGCTGAAGGTGCGGCTGCGCCTGATCGTATGGGACGTGGATGAGGACACGGGCAGCCGCTCCGTCCGCGATATCAAGGAGCAGGACGTCTACATGGGCGACATGCCGCTCATGACGGACAACGGCACCTTCATCATCAACGGCACCGAGCGCGTCATCGTCTCGCAGATGCACCGCAGCCCCGGCGTCTTCTTCGACCACGACAAGGGCAAGACGCACTCGTCGGGCAAGTACCTGTTCGCGGCGCGCGTCATTCCCTATCGCGGCTCCTGGCTCGACTTCGAGTTCGACGCCAAGGATATCTGCTACGTCCGCATCGACCGGAAGCGGAAGCTGCCGGCGACGACGCTGCTCTATGCGCTCGACAGCACCTGGACCGAAGGCGAGCGCAAGCGCCGCGCGGCCGAGGGTCTGCCGAACCTGGAGCCGCACGAGATCCGCGGCATGGACTCCGAGGAGATCCTGAACGCCTTCTACGGCCAGGTGGTCTTCAGCCGCTCGCCCAAGGGCTGGTCGCGCCCCTTCGACCCCGAGGCCTTCAAGAACCTGAAGCTGGCCGAGGCGCTGGTCGATGCGAAGACCGGCCAGGAAGTGGCCGCCAAGGACAGCAAGATGACGGCGCGCATCGCGCGCAAGATCGCGGAAGGCGGGACGACCGAGGTGCTGGTCGGCCGCGCCGACATCCTCGGCCGCTTCGTCGCCGAGGACCTCGTGAACTGGCAGTCCGGCGAGATCTGGGCCGAGGCCGGCGAGGAGCTGACCGAGGCGAAGCTGACGGCGATCGAGGAGGCGGGCCTTGACCGCCTGCCGACGCTCGCCATCGATCAGGCGACCGGCCCCTGGATGCGCAACACGCTCGCGGTGGACAAGAATTCCAATCGCGAAGAGGCGCTGATGGACATCTACCGGGTGATGCGCCCGGGCGAGCCGCCGACCGCCGAGACCGCGGAGACGCTGTTCCGCGGCCTGTTCTTCGACCCCGAGCGCTACGACCTCTCGGCCGTCGGCCGGGTGAAGATGAACATGCGCCTCGGCTTCAGCACCGACGAGGTGCCGGACCATGTCCGCACGCTTCGGAAGGAGGACATCGTCTCGACGATGCGCGTCCTGCTGCAGCTGAAGGACGGCAACGGCTCCATCGACGACATCGACAACCTCGGCAACCGCCGGGTGCGCTCGGTTGGCGAGCTCATGGAGAACCAGTACCGCGTCGGCCTGCTGCGCATGGAGCGTGCGATCAAGGAGCGCATGGGCTCTGTCGATATCGACAGCGTCATGCCGCATGACCTGATCAACGCGAAGCCGGCCGCGGCGGCGGTGCGGGAGTTCTTCGGCTCCTCCCAGCTCAGCCAGTTCATGGACCAGACCAACCCGCTGTCCGAGGTGACGCACAAGCGCCGCCTCTCGGCGCTTGGCCCGGGCGGCCTGACGCGCGAGCGGGCGGGCTTCGAGGTGCGCGACGTGCACCCCACGCATTACGGCCGCATCTGCCCGATCGAGACGCCGGAAGGCCCGAACATCGGCTTGATCAACAGCCTCGCCACCTTCGCCAAGGTGAACAAGTACGGCTTCATCGAGACGCCGTACCGCCTGGTGAAGGACGGCAAGGTCACGGGCAACCCGCGCTACCTCTCCGCCATGGAGGAGGAGCGTCTGGTCGTCGCGCAGGCCGACGCCGAGCTCGACACCGACGGCAACTTCCGGTCGGAGCTGGTGTCGGTGCGCGACGGCGGCGACTTCCGGCTGGTGAAGCCGGAAGAGGTCACCGCGATCGACGTCTCGCCGAAGCAGCTGGTCTCGGTCGCCGCGGCGCTGATCCCGTTCCTCGAGAACGACGACGCCAACCGCGCGCTGATGGGCTCCAACATGCAGCGCCAGGCGGTGCCGCTGATCCGCGCCGATGCGCCGCTGGTCGGCACCGGCATGGAAGCGGCTGTGGCGCGTGACTCCGGCGCGACGATCGTCGCGCGCCGGGATGGCGTGATCGACAGCATCGACGGCGCGCGCATCGTGGTGCGCGCGACGGGCGATGACGGCACGACCCGCGGCGTCGACATCTACCGGCTACGCAAGTTCCAGCGCTCCAACCAGTCGACCTGCATCAACCAGCGCCCGCTGGTGAAGGTGGGCGACACGGTGGCGGCCGGCGACATCATTGCCGACGGCCCGTCCACGGAGCTCGGCGAGCTCGCGCTGGGGCGCAACGTGCTCTGCGCCTTCATGCCGTGGAACGGCTACAACTTCGAGGACTCGATCCTGATCAGCGAGCGCATCGCCAAGGACGACGTCTTCACCTCGATCCACATCGAGGAATTCGAGGTGATGGCCCGCGACACCAAGCTCGGCCAGGAGGAGATCACCCGCGACATCCCGAACGTGGGTGAGGAGGCGCTGCGCAACCTCGACGAGGCCGGCATCGTCTATATCGGCGCCGAGGTGCAGCCCGGCGACATCCTGGTGGGCAAGGTCACGCCGAAGGGCGAAAGTCCGATGACGCCGGAGGAGAAGCTGCTCCGCGCCATCTTCGGCGAGAAGGCGTCCGATGTGCGCGACACCTCGCTGCGCCTGCCGCCCGGTGTGGCCGGCACGATCGTGGACGTGCGCGTCTTCTCCCGCCGCGGCGTGGACAAGGACGAGCGCGCCATGGCGATCGAGCGCGCGGAGATCGAGCGGCTGGCCAAGGACCGCGACGACGAGAAGGCGATCCAGGAGCGGTCCTTCTACTCGCGCCTGCGGGAGCGCCTGCTCGGCAAGAAGGCCTCGGGTGGCTTCAAGGGCATCAAGTCGGGGACCGAGATCAACGACCAGGTGCTCGACGAATACGCCAAGGCGACCTGGCGGCAGATCGCCGTGCAGGACGACGCGGCGATGGCCGAGATCGAGGCGCTGAAGCGCGAATTCGACGCCGCGGTCGAGAAGCTGCAGAAGCGCTTCGAGAGCAAGGTGGAGAAGCTGCAGCGCGGCGACGAGCTGCCGCCCGGCGTGATGAAGATGGTCAAGGTCTTCGTCGCGGTGAAGCGGAAGCTGCAGCCCGGCGACAAGATGGCCGGTCGTCACGGCAACAAGGGCGTGGTCAGCCGCGTCGTGCCGGTGGAGGACATGCCGTTCCTCGAGGACGGGACCTCCGTCGACCTCGTGCTGAACCCGCTCGGCGTGCCGTCGCGCATGAATGTCGGGCAGATCCTCGAGACGCATCTCGGCTGGGCCTGCGCCAATTTCGGCAAGCAGGTCGGCGAGCTCGTCGAGGAGTATCGCCGCGGCGGCCTCATGCGGGAGGAACTGCGCGCAAAGCTGGTGGAGGCCTATGGCGAGGAGATCGTGGCGCGCGACGTCGACCAGCTCGACGACGATGCGCTGATCGAGCTCTGCGACAACCTCAAGAAGGGCATCCCGATCGCGACGCCGGTCTTCGACGGCGCGCGCATGGCCGACATCGAGGGCATGCTGGAGCGTGCCGGCCTCGACCGGTCGGGCCAGGTGTGGCTGCACGACGGCCGCACCGGCGAGAAGTTCGAGCGCAAGGTGACGGTCGGCTACATCTACATGCTGAAGCTGCACCACCTCGTGGACGACAAGATCCACGCGCGCTCGATCGGCCCCTACAGCCTGGTCACCCAGCAGCCGCTGGGCGGCAAGGCGCAGTTCGGCGGCCAGCGCTTCGGCGAGATGGAGGTCTGGGCGCTGGAAGCCTACGGCGCGGCCTACACGCTGCAGGAGATGCTGACCGTGAAGTCGGACGACGTCTCCGGCCGAACCAAGGTCTACGAGGCGATCGTGCGCGACCAGGACAACTTCGAGGCCGGCGTGCCGGAATCCTTCAACGTGCTGGTGAAGGAGCTCAAGTCGCTCGGCCTGAACGTGGATCTCGAGACCCGCCCGACCTGACGCGGCGGTTCGACTTTCCGCGCCGCTTCGCGGCGGCGCGGCTTCCCTTTGTCGCGGCGCACCCTTGCCGGGGTGCTGCCTGCCGGACGGAGACGACGGCATGAACGAACTGATGAAGATCCTCGGCCAGACTGGCCAGGCCATGACCTTCGACCAGATCAGGATCTCGATCGCCTCGCCCGAGACGATCCGGTCCTGGTCCTATGGCGAGATCAAGAAGCCCGAGACGATCAATTACCGCACCTTCAAGCCGGAGCGGGACGGGCTGTTCTGCGCCCGCATCTTCGGGCCAATCAAGGACTACGAGTGCCTCTGCGGCAAGTACAAGCGGATGAAGTTCCGCGGCATCATCTGCGAGAAGTGCGGCGTCGAGGTGACGCTGGCGAAGGTCCGGCGCGAGCGCATGGGCCACATCGAGCTCGCCTCGCCCGTCGCTCACATCTGGTTCATGAAGTCGCTGCCCAGCCGCGTCGGCCTGATGGTCGACATGTCGCTTAAGGAGCTGGAGAAGGTCCTCTACTTCGAGAGCTATGTGGTGCTGGAGCCGGGCCTGACGGACCTGAAGCTCCATCAGCTGCTGACCGAGGACCAGCTGCAGAACAAGCAGGACGAGTTCGGCGACGACGCCTTCAGCGTCGGTATCGGCGCCGAGGCCGTGAAGCAGATGCTCGCCGGCATCGACGTTCAGAAGGAAGCTCCGAAGCTGCGCGGCGAGCTGAAGGAGACGACCTCCGAGGCGAAGCGCAAGAAGCTCGTGAAGCGGCTCAAGATGCTGGAGAGCTTCGCGGAAAGCGGCGCGCGTCCGGAGTGGATGATCCTCGACGTCGTGCCGGTGATCCCGCCGGAGCTGCGCCCGCTGGTGCCGCTGGATGGAGGCCGCTTCGCGACGTCCGACCTGAACGACCTCTATCGGCGCGTCATCAACCGGAACAACCGGCTGAAGCGCCTGATCGAGCTGCGCGCGCCCGACATCATCGTGCGCAACGAGAAGCGCATGCTGCAGGAGGCGGTTGACGCGCTGTTCGATAACGGCCGCCGCGGCCGCGCGATCACGGGTGCCAACAAGCGCCCGCTAAAGTCGCTGTCCGACATGCTCAAGGGCAAGCAGGGCCGCTTCCGGCAGAACCTGCTGGGCAAGCGCGTCGACTATTCCGGCCGTTCGGTCATCGTCGTCGGGCCGGAGCTGAAGCTGCATCAGTGCGGCCTGCCGAAGAAGATGGCGCTCGAGCTCTTCAAGCCCTTCATCTATTCGAAGCTCGAGAAGTACGGCCACGCCACCACCATCAAGGCCGCCAAGCGGATGGTGGAGAAGGAGCGGCCGGAGGTGTGGGACATCCTCGAGGAGGTGATCCGCGAGCACCCGGTCCTGCTGAACCGCGCGCCGACGCTGCACCGGCTGGGCATCCAGGCCTTCGAGCCGATCCTGGTCGAGGGCAAGGCGATCCAGCTGCACCCGCTGGTCTGCACGGCCTTCAACGCGGACTTCGACGGCGACCAGATGGCCGTGCACGTCCCGCTGTCGCTCGAGGCGCAGCTGGAAGCCCGCGTGCTGATGATGTCGACCAACAACATCCTCAGCCCCGCCAACGGCAAGCCGATCATCGTGCCGAGCCAGGACATCGTGCTCGGGCTCTACTACCTCAGCCTGGAGACGCCGGAATTCATCGCTGCCCGCAAGCGCGTCGATGAGGTGAAGGCGCTGATCGCGTCCGCCGACGCGAAGAAGGGCAAGGGGCTGACGCCGGATGAGCTCGAGGCGCTGAACCACCGCCCGCATGTCTTCGGCGGCTTGGGCGAGGTCGAGCAGGCGCTGGCCACGGGCGCGATCACGATCCACAGCGCGATCCATGCCCGCGTCCCGGCGCCGAAGGAGCCGGACGGCCCTGGGCTGACCACGGTGCTGACCACGCCGGGGCGGATGATGATGGGCTCGCTGCTACCGCGCGACCCCCGCACGCCGTTCAGCCTGGTCAACCGCCTGCTGACGAAGAAGCTGATCTCCGACGTGATCGACGCGGTGTATCGTCACCGCGGCCAGAAGGAGAGCGTGATCTTCGCCGACCGGCTGATGGGTCTCGGCTTCCGCAACGCGGCGCGGGCCGGCATCTCCTTCGGCAAGGACGACATGGTCATGCCGGGGAACAAGTATGACCTGATCAACACGACGAAGGAGCAGGTGAAGGAGTTCGAGCAGCAGTACCTCGACGGCCTGATCACCGCCGGTGAGCGCTACAACAAGGTCGTGGACGCGTGGTCGCGCTGCACCGAGGAAGTCGCGCAGGCCATGATGAAGGAGATCCAGAAGCAGGAGGTGGGCAAGCCCGCCAACTCCGTCTGGATGATGTCGCACTCCGGTGCGCGCGGCTCGCCGGCGCAGATGCGCCAGCTCGCAGGCATGCGCGGGCTCATGGCCAAGCCTTCGGGTGAGATCATTGAGCAGCCCATCATCAACTGCTTCAAGGAAGGCCTGACGGTCCTCGAGTACTTCAACTCGACCCACGGCGCCCGCAAGGGCCTCGCGGACACCGCGCTGAAGACGGCGAACTCGGGCTACCTGACCCGCCGCCTGGTGGACGTCGCGCAGGACTGCATCATCGTCGAGGATGATTGCGGCACCGAGCGCGGCATCACCGTCCGCGCGGTGATGGATGGTGGCGAGGTCGTCTCCTCGCTGTCGGAGCGCATTCTCGGCCGCACCAGCCAGGAGGAGGTGATCGACCCCGCGACGGGCGAGGTCCTCATCCCCAACAACCACCTGATCGAGGAAACCGACGCGGAGAAGATCGAGAAGGCCGGCGTGGAGGCGGTGAAGATCCGCTCCGTGCTGACCTGCGACTCGCGCGTCGGCGTTTGCGGCCATTGCTACGGCCGTGACCTCGCGCGCGGCACGCCGGTCAACACCGGTGAGGCTGTCGGCGTCATCGCCGCGCAGTCCATCGGCGAGCCCGGCACGCAGCTTACGATGCGCACCTTCCACATCGGCGGTGCGGCGCAGCGTGGCGCCGAGCAGTCGGCGGTGGAGGCGGTGACGGACGGCACGGTGAAGTTCGCCAACCGTCAGGTCGTCACCAACAGCACCGGTGCGACGATCGTCATGAGCCGCAACTGCGAGGCCATCGTGCTCGACGCCAACGGGCGCGAGCGTGCGCGGCTGCGCGTGCCCTATGGCGCGCGTCTGCTGCTGGAGGAGGGGGCTTCCGTTACCCGCGGCCAGAAGCTCGCGGAATGGGATCCCTTCACCCTGCCGATCATCACCGAGAAGAACGGCAAGGTGGAGTTCGCCGACCTGATCGACGGCATCACCCTGATGGAGCGGACGGACGAAGTGACCGGCCTCTCCTTCAAGGAGGTCGTGGAATACAAGTCGACGGGCCGCGGCGCCGACCTGCGCCCGCGCCTGATCCTTCGCGACGAGAAGAACAACGTCGTCAAGCGCGACAGCGGGGCGGAGGCCATCACCTTCCTGCCGCCGGGCTCGCTGCTCTCGACCGAGAACGGCAAGGAGGTCTTCGCCGGCGACGTCATCGCCCGCATGCCGCGCGAATCGTCGAAGACGCGCGATATCACGGGCGGCCTGCCGCGCGTGGCGGAGCTCTTCGAGGCGCGTCGTCCGAAGGATGCGGCGATCATCGCCGACATCGACGGGCGCGTGGAGTTCGGCAAGGACTACAAGGCCAAGCGCCGCATCCTGGTGGTGCCGGAAGCGCCCGCCGGCAGCGACGAGCCGCCGACGCCGCGCGAATACCTGGTGCCGAAGGGCAAGCACGTCTCGGTGCAGGAAGGCGACTACGTGAAGGCCGGCGACCCGCTGGTGGACGGCCCCCGCGTGCCCCACGACATCCTGCGCGTGCTCGGCGTCGAGGCTCTCGCGAACTACCTAGTGAACGAGATCCAGGACGTCTATCGACTGCAGGGCGTGAAGATCAACGACAAGCACATCGAGGTCATCGTCCGGCAGATGCTGCAGAAGGTGGAGATCCTGGATCCAGGCGACACCACCTTCCTGATCGGCGAGACGGTGGAGCGCATCGAGTTCGAGATCGAGAACGAGAAGCGACTCGCCGCCAAGGAACGTCCTGCCCGGGCCGAGCCCGTGTTGCAGGGCATCACCAAGGCCTCGCTGCAGACGACGTCCTTCATCTCCGCGGCATCGTTCCAGGAGACGACCCGCGTGCTGACCGAAGCCGCGACGGCAGGCAAGGTGGATACACTGGCCGGCCTGAAGGAGAATGTGATCGTCGGGCGCCTGATCCCGGCGGGCACGGGCTCCGTCATGAACCGCCTGCGGGCGCTCGCGGCCCAGCGGGACCGCGGCCGCCTGCCGGTCGCACCGGCGCCCCTCCCTGGTCCGGCGAAGGCCGCGGAGTAGGGCAGGGGACGTCAACCCCGAAAAAGTTGAAGGCCGGCCCCCTGAAAAGGGCCGGCCTTCTGCTTTCCGGGCCGTCACCTTCGCTTGACTCCCCCCAGGGCGCGGCGTAGATAGCGCGCCCTCGGCCAAGGGTGGCGCCACGCGGTGCCCGACTTGGCTGGGCTGTTTTTGGTCCGACAGCGCAGCGTCGGCGGCGCCGCCTTCCCGCAGGGATGGCTGAGGCCGTTGATGGGACAGGTGCCCGCAGGGAACGCAGACGCGTGTCCCAGGCGGGCATAAGCGTTTGGCGGATAGGTAGGCAAAGGGGCGTCATGCCGACGATCAACCAGCTCATCGCCCAGGGGCGGGAGCCGAACCCGAAGCGGAACAAGGTGCCCGCGCTGAAGGGCAGCCCGCAGAAGCGCGGCGTCTGCACGCGCGTCTATACGACGACCCCGAAGAAGCCGAACTCGGCGCTTCGCAAGGTCGCCAAGGTGCGCCTGACCAACGGCTTCGAGGTGGTGAGCTACATCCCTGGCGAAGGCCATAACCTTCAGGAGCACTCCGTGGTGCTGATCCGCGGCGGCCGCGTGAAGGACCTTCCGGGCGTGCGCTACCACATCCTCCGCGGCGTGCTCGACACGCAGGGCCTGCCGAAGCGGCGCAAGCGGCGCTCGCTCTACGGCGCCAAGCGGCCGAAGTAAGGGAGACGGGATCAGATGTCGCGCCGTCACCGCGCCGAGAAGCGCGAGGTCCTGCCGGATCCGAAGTTCGGGGACCTCGTCCTCAGCCGTTTCATGAACGTGCTGATGTATGACGGGAAGAAGTCCGTCGCGGAGAACATCGTCTACGGGGCGATGGACACGCTGAAGCGGAAGGGCGGCGCGAATGCCGACCCGCTGCGCCTCTTTCACGAGGCGATGGAGAACGTGAAGCCGGCGATCGAGGTGCGGTCGCGGCGTGTCGGCGGCGCCACCTACCAGGTGCCCGTCGAGGTCCGGCCGGAGCGCCGCCAGGCGCTTGCGATCCGCTGGCTGATCGAGGCCGCGCGCAAGCGCGGCGAGAACACGATGGAAGATCGCCTCTCGGCGGAGCTGATGGACGCGGCGAACAACCGCGGCACGGCCGTCAAGAAGCGCGAGGACACGCACCGCATGGCAGAGGCCAACAAGGCCTTCAGCCATTATCGCTGGTAAGCCGCGCTCAGCGCGGACGGTAACGCACGGATCGATCAGGAAGCACGACGATGGCC
>NZ_JBNXUM010000037.1:0-69532 GCF_050563545.1 Falsiroseomonas sp. HW251 | reverse complement strand
GCGGCGGGGCGGGCGGGCCGCCGGCCGGCGCGGCGGCGCCCGGCTCGCGGGCGGGCGGCATGACGCCGAGCGGGGTGCGGGACTGCGCGCGGTCCGCCTGCAGCGCCGCCATCACCCGGTCGCGGGCCGCGGCGTCCGGCGGCGCCGGGCGCGGCGGGACCGAGGACAGCAGGGGATAGGGCGCGTCGGCGCCGGGCGGCGGGTCCCTGCCCTGCAGATGGGCGGCGCCGAAGGCGTTGGCGAAGAACGGTCGCGGATCGAGTTCGGCGACGCGATCGCAGCCCGCCAGCGCGCAGGCCGCAACGAGCAGCAGGGCCGCCCGCGCTTGATCCGCCGCGCGCCACCCCCTAGCCTTCCCGTGAATGCCGCCTCCGACGCGCGGGCCCATGCGCTTCCGTCCTGTCCGGACGCAGCGTTAGCCCGAACGGCGCGCCGGCGAAAGCGTGCCCGGCGGCAAGCCGCGGCAGGATGGGTCGAGGGAGCGGATGTCCCAGGACAGCGACGACAAGACGAGCTTTCGGCTGCCCGACCCCGCGGTCGTCTCCCGCACCATGGCCGACGTCGCGGAGCGCGGCCAGCGCATCGTGACCGACTTCCTCAAGCGCCAGGGTAACGAGAGCGCGTCCTCGCCCGATCCGCTGAACATCGGCAACGCCTTCATGGAGATGACGACGCGGCTGATGGCCAATCCCGCGCGGCTGATGCAGGCGCAGATCGGCTTCTGGCAGGACTATCTGACGCTCTGGCAGAACACGGCGCGGCGGATGATGGGCGATCCCACGCAGCCCGTGATCGAGGAAGCCAAGACCGACCGCCGCTTCAAGGACGAGGCCTGGCGGGAGAACGAGGTCTTCGACTTCATCCGCCAGTCCTACCTGCTCTCGGCCCGCTTCTTCACCACCGTCGTCGAAGGGGCGGAGGGGCTGGACCACAAGACCGCGCAGAAGGTGGATTTCTACACCCGCCAGTTCGTGGACGCGATGAGCCCGTCCAACTTCCTCATGACCAACCCCGAGGTGCTGCGCAGGACCGCGGAGACCGGCGGGGAGAACCTGCTCAAGGGCCTGTCGAACCTGCTGTCGGACCTCGAGCGCGGCAAGGGCCAGCTGCGCATCCGCATGACCGACGAAACGAAGTTCAAGGTCGGCGAGAACATCGCGGTCACGCCGGGTAAGGTGGTCTTCCGCAACGACCTGATGGAGCTGATCCAGTACGCGCCCACGACCGAGACTGTGCTGAAGCGCCCGCTGCTGATCATCCCGCCCTGGATCAACAAGTTCTACATCCTGGACCTGCGCCCGAAGAACAGCTTCATCCGCTGGGCGGTCGAGCAGGGCCATACGGTCTTCGTCATCTCCTGGGTCAATCCCGACGAGAAGCTCGCGGAGAAGGGCTTCGACGACTACATGCGCGAAGGCCCGTATGCCGCGCTCGATGCGATCGAGAAGGCGACGGGGGAGAAGGGCGCGAACGTCATCGGCTATTGCCTCGGCGGGACGCTGCTGGCCTCCACGCTCGCGCATATGGCGGCGAAGAAGGACACCCGCGTGAAGTCCGCGACCTTCTTCACCACGATGGTGGATTTCGAGGAGGCCGGGGAGCTCGGCGTCTTCATCGACGAGGAGCAGCTGCAGAGCCTCGAGGAGAAGATGCAGAAGCGCGGCTTCCTCGATGGGTCGGAGATGGCGACGACCTTCAACATGCTCCGCGCCAACGACCTGATCTGGTCCTTCGTGGTGTCGAACTACCTGATGGGCCAGGAGCCCTTCCCCTTCGACCTGCTGTACTGGAACGACGACAGCACGCGCATGCCGGCGCGGATGCACAGCTTCTACCTCCGCCGGATGTACCAGCAGAACGACCTCGCCAGGCCTGGCGCGATCGAGCTGGACGGCGTGCCGATCGACCTCAGGAAGGTGAAGCTGCCGACCTACATCCTGAGCACGCGCGAGGACCACATCGCGCCGTGGAAATCCACTTATCGTGCGACGCAGATCTATGGCGGGAAGATCCGCTTCGTTCTCGCGGCCTCGGGCCACATCGCGGGCGTGGTGAACCCGCCGGAAAGCGGGAAGTACAGCCACTGGGTGGGCGAGGAGCTGCCGGCCGATCCCGATGCCTGGTTCAGGGGCGCGACGGAGCTGTCGGGATCCTGGTGGCCGGACTGGCAGCGCTGGATCATGACGCAGGACAAGGCGATGGTGCCGGCGCGGATCCCCGGGGAGGGCGGGCTGACGGCGCTGTGCGACGCGCCGGGGGATTACGTGCGGGTGCAGGCGCGGGATTAGGTCTCGCCTGGCCCCCTCCCCGACCCTCCCCCGTAACGGCGGGGGAGGGGGAAGAACACGCCGGGAAGAACGACATGACCACCACACGCCGCGCGCTGCTCGGGACCCCTGCCCTGCTCGCGCTGCCCGCGCGCGCACAGGCACCGGCCGCGATCCTCGCGCCCTCCGGCACGCTCCGCGTCGCGATCAACTACGGCAATCCCGTCCTCGCGCAGCGCGATCCCGCCACCGGCGCGCCGCGCGGCGTCTCGGCCGAGCTCGCCGCGGAGATCGCGCGCCGGCTCGGCGTCGGGCTGGAATACGTCGCCTTCGACGCGGCGGGGCGCGTCACCGACGCGCTGCGGCGGGACGCGTGGGACCTGTGTTTCCTGGCGATCGATCCCGTGCGCGCGCAGGGCATCGCCTTCACCGCGCCCTATGTGATCATCGAAGGGACGTATCTCGTCCGCGCCGACAGCCCGCTGCGCGCGATCGAGGATTTCGACCGGCGCGGCATCCGCATCGCGGTCGGGCGCGGCAGCGCCTATGACCTGTTCCTGACGCGCGAGATCAGGCAGGCGACACTGGTGCGCGCCACGACCTCGCCCGAGGCGGTGGAGGTCTTCGTCCGCAACGGGCTGGAAGCCGCGGCCGGGGTGAAGCAGCCGCTCGTCGCTTATGCCCGCGCGAATGCCGGCTTCCGCGTCATACCCGGCCGCTTCCAGGTGATCGAGCAGGCCGTCGGCATTCCCGCGGCGCGGCAGGCCGCCCTGCCCTGGCTGCGCGGCGTGGTGGAGGACGCCAAGGCATCCAGCTTCGTGGCGCGCGCACTCGCGGCGAGCGGGCAGACGGAGGCCGAGGTCGCGCCGCAGGCGCGCTGACGGAAGCATCGCCGCAGGCGCGCTGAAGGAAGCAGCGCCGCAGGCGCGCTGACGGAAGCATCGCCGCACGCGCTACGGGCGCGGCCGCAGCGCCTCGGCCAGCAGCGCCGCGCCGGCGCCGAGCACCATCAGCACCGCCAGCGGCCGCGCCGTGCCGTCGGCCAGCGCGCCGACCAACGCGCTGCCCGTCGCCGCGCAGGCGAATTGCAGCACGCCGAGCAGGGCGGAGGCGCTGCCCGCGCGCGCGGCGTGCCGCGACAGCGCGCCGACCGCGCTGTTCGGGAAGACCAGCCCCGTCGCCGCCAGCGCGACGACCGAGGGCAGGAAGATTCCCATCAGCCCGCCAATATCGGCGAAGGCGCAGACCGCCAGCACTGCGACCGCGGCCGCCGAGACGCGCAGCGCGATCCGCGGCACGCGCCGCGCGCCGAGGCGCTTCAGCAGCCAGGGATTGAGCTGCGTCGCGCCGATGAAGCCGGTCGCGCTGACCGCGAAGAGCAGCCCGAAGCGCTCCGGCGCGATGCCGAAGCGCCCGATATAGACGTCGGGCGCGCCGCCGATAAAGACGAAGACGCTGAACATCGTCGCGGAGCCCATCATGGCGTGGGTGATGAAGCTCCTCTCGCGCGCGATGCGCACGAAGTCGCCGAGCAGCGTCACGAAGGACCGCCGCACGCGCCTGGCGGGCGGCAGCGTCTCCGGCAGCAGCAGCGACGCCAACGCGCAGGAGATCGCGCCATAGGCCGCGCAGAACCAGAAGATCGTGCGCCAGCTGCCCAGGCCCAGCAGCACGCCGCCCAAGGTCGGCGCCAGGATCGGCGCCGCGCCCATCACCAGCATCAGCCTCGACATCAGCGTCGCCGCGGCGAGCCCGTCGGCGAGGTCACGCACCATCGCGCGCGGGATCACCGCGCTCGCGGCACCGCCGAAGGCCGCGGCGCAGCGCCAGGCCGAGAGCGTGACCATGTCCTGCGCCAGCGCGCAGCCGATGGAGGCGACGGTGTAGAGCGCGGTGCCGACCAGCAGCGGCGTGCGCCGTCCCAGCCGGTCCGCCAGCGTCCCCTGCACGAGCTGCCCGACGGCGAGCCCGACGAACCAGGCCGACAGCGTGATCTCCACGCTGCCGCGCGCCGTGCCGAGCTCGGCCTCGATCGCGGGGAAGGCGGGGAGGTACATGTCGGTCGAGATCGGACCGACGGCCGTGAGGAAGCCGAGCAGCAGGGGGAGCCAGCGGGGCATGCCACCCTGTCGCACCATCCCGGCGCCGCTAGAAGCCCCGCGCGCGCATGCCTTCGTCCCGGCGCGGACACGCGGCGATCACGATCGGCGCAGCGTGCTCAACGCAGCGGCGGAAGCCCCTCGCTGCCCGGCCCGCCCGGCATGTTGGTGCGGCCGGCATCGGGATCGAGCGCGACGGCGACGCCGACCAGGCCGCGCGCGGCCAGCGCCTGCGTCGCCTCGGCCGCGACGCGCGCGCCGGATGCGGTCTGCGGCAGCGGCTCGGGCGAGGCGAGGCGCGCCAGCGTCGGCGCGCCGCCGGGATCGAAGACCGCGGGATCGAGCGCGGCGGCCGCGGCCCGCGTATCCCCCCGCCCTGTCGCGATCGCGACCTGGCCGAGCGCGGCCGCCGCGGCGTCCGGCGTCGCGCCGGCGCGGATGCCGAGGACGGACCGCCATTCCAGCCGCGCAGGGGTGATCTCCGCGTTCACCGCGACGGGCAGTGCGCCCCAGCGCGCATCGCCGGTGAGCGCCTGGGTGACGAGCTCCATCTGGCCGATGGCGCGCGCGACCTCGCCGGTGCGGCCCTGCAGGCCGCGGCCCGTGCCGATGACGCGCGCCGCATCCGCCGCCATGGCGGGGACGGGATCGGCGGCCATCACGCCGAGCCCGGCGGGCACGCGGGACGCGGCGGGGGGCGTGCGCATCTCCGCGCAGGCGCCGAGCAGCGCGGCGGCGAGCAGCAGGGACAGGCGCATGCAGGGATCCTCGCGAGGTCGCGACGAAGATAGCGGAGCGCGCGGCCCGGGATGAGCCCCCGGCGCCGCCTTCAGAGCCGTCTCACGCCGTCGAACTGGCGGAAGCTGCTTTGCGCCGTGAAGGTCGCGAAGGCGGCGCGCGGCAGGTACGGCAGCGCCTCGAGCCGCGCGAGGGCGGGCGGCGCGCCGCCGGGCTGGGTCAGCAGCGCCATTGCCGCCGCAGCGCGGTCGCGGTCGCCCGCGCGCAGCGAGTCCCGCACGGCATAGAGCGCGTCCACGGCCAGCTGCGGGGGCGTGTCGGGGCGGATGCCGAAGGCCTGGCGCGCCTCCGTCCGGCCCTGGACCAGCAGGAAGGCGGTGGTCGGATTGCCCGGGATGAAGCGCTGGTCGGCCTGGAACTGGACGGCCAGGAATTCCAGCTGGCCCAGCGCCTCGGCCGCCGCGGCGGGGTTGCCGGCGACGGAGGAGGGCTGGCCGAAGGTGTAGGCCGAGGAGAGGATCGCCCAGCTCGTGGGATCCCCGGCGCCGCCCGGGCCTGCGTTGTCCGGCAGGGTCAGCGCCTCGGGCCGCGGCGGCAGCGGTCCGCAGGCCGCCACGGCCAGCAGGATCAGGACCGCGATCCGCGCGCGCATCGGGCGCCTCCCCACTCCTCTATCGCGGCCGGTTGCCGCTGATCTGGTCCATCTGGACCAGGCCCTGCTGCGCCTGGCTGGCAGCCTGGGCGGCGGCGGGGATGGCCGGCAGGTCCGACAGCAGCGCAACGGCGCGCGGCGCGTTCCCCGCGCCGGTCACCGTCGCCAGCGCCGCGCTGGCGGCCTGGGCGTTGCCGACGGAGAGCGCCTGGGCCGCGCCGTCGAAGGCCGCGATCACGGCGTTCGGGCTGGCCTCGGCGGGGATGCCGAAGGTGCCGCGCACCGCATCGCGGCCGCGCGCGACCTGGCCCGCGACGGTCGGCGGCATCGAGGTCCAGCGCTGGTCCACCGGCAGGCTCGCGGCCAGCCATTCGAGGTCGGAAACGGCCGCGGCGGCCACCGCCGGGCGGCCGCGCACGGTGGCGGGGTTCGGGAACACCGAGGAGACCAGGTTGATGGCCTCGCGGCCGGGTTCGGCGAGCCCCTGCTGCAGGTTGGCCGGCAGGTTGGGGATCTGGCCGGGCGGCGGCATGCCGGCGCAGCCCGCGAGCAGGCCGATGGCAAGCATGGCGGGGATGACGACAGGGCGCATGGCTGGGCTCTCCTCGACGGATCGAGCCTAGAACCATAGGCGCCCGGCGGGGAATGCCGGGAATCATTGCCGTGTGTAGCGATCCCGCGCGCCCCGGCGCCGGGGAAGGGGCCAGGAGCCCCCTCCCCCGGCGACGGCGAGGTCACGCCAGCGCGGGCTCGCCGGCCTCCACGAGGCCCGGATGGGTGCGGCCGATCGTCTCTGGCGCGGTGTCCGCTAGGCTTGCCAGCGCGCGGTCCACGGCGCGCACCAGCCCCCAGCATTCGAGGTAGCCGAGCGTGCAGCCCGTGCCGTTCTCGACGTCGTGCTGGCGGGCATGGATGTAGCTCGTCCACTTCTTCGTCGCGGGCTTGCGGTGGTGGAAGTCGTGGCAGGGCGCGTCGCCGACCATGACGAAGAGCCGCACGAAGAGCTGCCAGGTCAGCATCTCCGTCCACCAGCCCGCCCAGGCGACCAGGCCCGCGCCCGTCTCGGGCGGGGTCGCGCCGGGGAAGACGCCGACCGAGGCCTGGCAGATCAGCTCGCGCCCGCGGTTGTGGATGACGTCGGCCGGCGGGAAGCTGTGCTCGACCAGGATGCGGCCGATGGTCGCGACCTGCAGCAGGATCGTCACCGGCAGCACCCAGGCCAGGAGGAACAGGCCGAAGGTGCCGGTCGCCACCGTCAGCACGATCAGCCCGCCCCAGAAGACACGGCCCGGCCAGTCATGCCCGGCATCGCCGGTGAAGAGGCTTTTCTGGATGCGGCGGCTGAGGAAGCGCCAATGGAAGGCCGGCGAGACCGTGGCGACCAGGACGCGGCGCCACAATTCGCGCTTCGGCAGGCCGGCCTCCAGCCCGCAGAGGCCGAAGACGAAGTCGGCGAACTCGTCCTCCTCGGTCAGCAGCTTGTTGGCGCTGTGATGGAGCATGTGCTCGTGCTGGTAGTCGTCGTAACGCTTGAACAGCAGGAAGGCGGAGATCAGGCGCCCCACCTGGTTGTTCCTCGCCCGTGTCTTGAACACCGTGCCGTGCGAGCAGTGGTGGAAGATCACGACCTGGAACAGGCCGAGGCCGCAGCAGGTGAAGAGCAGGCCGAGCGGGACGAGCGCCCAGGCCGTGGCGGGAACCTCCTCCGGCAGGAAGGGCAGGATGGTCAGCGCGATGCCGGCCGCGATCCAGGCCAGCGCGCCCCAGACGAAGCCGAGCGGGCTGCGGACGGGCATCTCCTCGCCGGGGGCGGGGCGGGCGGTCAGCCATGTCAGGAAGGGCTGGACCGAGCGGGGCAGGCGCGCCGCCATGGCTTCCCTGGGCGGGAGGGGCACCGGGCTGAGGGGAAGAACATCCCCCTGTGGCAGGTCAAGTACACGGTCCACGAGCATGATTTCTCTCCTCCTGGTCGGAACGAAGCACCGGTCCGGACGTCGCAACCGGGCCGGGACTGGACAGTTGTAGGCGAAACGGCGCCGCAAGGCGTTGCGTTTATTCGCCTATCCTCAACCTTCGATTGAGTCTCGCGTGAATCAAGCCATCGCCGGCCGGGATGTGCTCGGGGACGGCCCCGCCGGTCAGAATCCGGTCAGGATCCGGTGCGCGGGGGGTCCAGGTAGAGCGGGCTCTCGAGGTAGCGGCGCAGCCAGTAGCGGGCGACGACGCCGATCGCGGCCGCCATCGGAACGGCGAGCAGCACGCCGAGGAAGCCGAAGGCGACGCCGCCGGCGAACAGCGCAAAGATCACCCAGACCGCGTGCAGCTCGACCCGGTCGCCGAGCAGGCGGGGGTAGATCACGTAGCCCTCGACGAACTGGCCGATGACGAAGACCACGAAGACCAGCCCGACCCCCTGCCAGGTGCCGAACTGCGCGGCGGCCAGCAGCAGCGCCGTCACGAAGCCCGTGATGGAGCCGACATAGGGGATGAAGCTCAGGATGCCGGCCATCAGCCCGACGATCAGCCCGAGCTCGAGCCCGACGAGCTGCAGGCCGAAGGCGTAGAAGACCGCCAGCACGAGGCAGCACAGCAGCTGCCCGCGCAGCCAGGCCGAGAGCACGCGGTCCGTGTCGCGCGCGAGCTGGCGCAGCGTGTGCGCGCTGCGCAGCGGCAGCCAGTTGTCCACGCGGCGGACGATGCGCGGCCAGTCGCGCAGCAGGTAGAAGCCGACGACGGGCGTGACGATCAGCAGCGTGAAGACGTTGAAGATCGCGAAGCCGCCGCCGATCAGCGTGGTCACCGCCGTGCCGATATAGGTCAGCATCGTCGCGGCCTGGCGCAGCGCGAGGTCGCGCAGCTGCGCGTCCACGACCTCCGGCCCGAAGGCTTCCTGTGCGTGTTCCAGCACCTGGCGCAGCAGCGCGGTGATGCCGGAGACATACGCCGGCAGCCGCGTGATCAGCACGCCGATCTGCGCGATCAGCAGGGGATAGAGCAGCAGCACCGCGAGCAGGCAGAAGGCCGCGAGGAGGAGGATCAGCAGGAAGGCGCCGAGGCCCCGCCGAACGCCGAACCGCTCCATGCGCGTGGCCAGCGGGTCGAGGAAATAGGCGATGCATCCCGCCAGGACGAACGGGGTGAGGATCGCGGAGAACAGCCACAGCGCAAACAGCAGCGCGGCCAGCACGCCGAACACCAGCCCGAGACGCTGGCCGCGCGTCGCGCTGCGCGCGGCCGGCGCCGGCGGCCAGGTGGAGAGCCGCGTCTCCGCCGGGCGCGGCGCGGGGGGCCTGGCTTCCTCGGCCATCAGCCCGCACGCCTCGCCGCGCGCCAGACATAGAGCGCGCCGGTGGCCAACGTGGTCGCGGCGGTGAGCCAGACCAGCGCGTCGAGCGGCTTCTGCAGCGGCAGGGCGTAGCCCGCCACCAGCAGCGCGCCGGCCGCGAGCGCGATCTGCAGCGCGGTGTTCACCTTCGACAGCATCAGCGGCGCGATGGCAGGCGGCTGGCCGAGCACGTACAGGACGATCACGCCGCCCACGATCAGCACGTCCCGGAACACGACGAGGATGGCGAGCCAGTCCGGCAGCACGCCCGTCGCGGCCAGGGTGACGTAGATCGAGACCAGCAGCGCCTTGTCCGCCACGGGATCGAGGATGGCGCCGAGGCGCGAGCGCGCGTTGCTGACGCGGGCGAGCCAGCCATCCACCGCGTCCGACACGCCGGCGGCGACGAACACCCAGAAGGCGGCGTCGAGCCGGTGCTGCAGCACCAGCCACACGGTGGCGGGCACGGCGCAGAGCCGGGCGAAGGTGATGGCGTTGGGCAGGGTGAACAGCCCCGCATCGCCGCCCTGCCCCGGCGCCTCGGCGGGCGTCTGGGCCGGAGGGGGGCCGGGCTCAGCGGCTCCCAACGGACAGGCGCCACTCGCGCGGCTCGGCGTCGCTGACCGAGGGCAGCAGCAGCACGCCCTGCTCGGCCAGTTCGCTAGCAGCCTCGCCGGCGTCGCGCCGCAGGCCGAGCCGGATGCGGGCGCGGTCGCCCGAGATCGAGATCACCTCGGCACGGGCGATGGCGCGGGAATGGGACAGGCCGCGGACGAGGGCGGCGTATTCGCCGAAGCTGCGGTAGCTCGCCACCGCCACGATGGTGGAGGAGGAGGGGCTCGCGCCGCCGCCGACCGGGGGGGCGCCGTCGGGGGCCAGCATCGGCGCGCGCGCGCTGCCGGGCTGGCGGAAGTTCACGGTGATGCGCGCGGCATAGCCGCGGGCGGTGACGCGCTCGCTCTCGATCACCAGGGAGGAGACCATGGCCTCCACCTGGCTGTCGGACACGTTCTGCGGCAGGCCGAGCTGCACGGCCATGCGCTGGTAGGCGATGCGCTGCCCGGCGACGAGCGCGCGGTCGCGGGCGACAACCGCGTTCTCGGCCGTCGCCTCGGCCGGCACGTCGCGCTGGACCAGCGGGTTTCCCTCCGGCGTCGCCTGCGCCAGCGCCGCCCGCGGCAGCGCGAGCAGGAGCAGCCCCGCCAGCGCCGCGCCCGCCAGCGCCCCGATTGCGCGGCTCGGCCTGCCGTGGTTCCTGTCCCCGCCGACGATCCGCATGCGCGGCATCGCGCCATCCCTTGTCGTGACCTTCCGCGACTTAGCCGATCGGGACCCGCCATGACCAGCCTGACCTACCGCGACGCCGGGGTGGACATCGAGGCCGGCGACGCGCTGGTGGACGCGATCAAGCCGCTGGCGAAGGCGACGGAGCGGACGGGGACGATGGGCGGCCTCGGCGGCTTCGGGGCGCTGTTCGACCTGAAGGCCGCGGGATTCAGCGATCCCGTGCTGGTCTCCTCGACCGACGGGGTGGGCACGAAGCTGAAGCTCGCCATTGACAGCGGGATCCACGGCACGGTCGGGCAGGACCTCGTCGCGATGTGCGTCAACGACCTCGTGGTCCAGGGCGCGGAGCCGCTGTTCTTCCTGGACTACTTCGCGACGGGGAAGCTCGAGGTCGCGCAGGCGCGCGACGTCGTCGCGGGCATCGCGGAGGGCTGCCGGATCGCGGGCTGTGCGCTCGTCGGCGGCGAGACCGCGGAGATGCCGGGGCTCTACAAGGGCGGCGACTACGACCTCGCGGGCTTCTCGGTCGGTGCGGCGGAGCGCGGGAGCCTGCTGCCGCGCCCTGACATCGGCCCGGGCGACGTTCTGCTGGGGCTGGCGAGCTCGGGCGTGCATTCCAACGGCTTCTCCCTGGTGCGCCGGGTGCTGGAGGCGACCAACCTGACGCTCGCCGCGCCGGCGCCCTTCGGCGCGGGAACCGTGGCGCAGGCGCTGCTGGCGCCGACGCGGATCTACGTGAAGCCGCTGCTGGCGGCACACCGCGCGGGGCTGGTGAAGGCGGCGGCGCACATCACCGGGGGGGGCCTGCCGGGCAATCTGCCGCGGGTGCTGCCGGAGGGCGTCGTGGCGGCGCTGGATGCGCGGGCCTGGGCCGTGCCGCCGGTCTTCGCCTGGCTGGCGCGGACGGGCGGGATCAGCCCCGACGAGATGCTGCGCGTCTTCAACTGCGGCCTCGGCATGGTGGTGGTGGTCGCCGCCGAGCAGGCCGAGGAGGCCATGGCGCTGCTGCGCGACCAGGGCGAGGGCGTGTCGCGCATCGGCGTGCTGGAGGCGGCGGCGGGCGACGCGGCGGTGCGGGTCGAAGGGCTCTCCCCGGGCTGGCCGGCATGACCCGCCGTGTCCGCACCGCCATCGTGATCTCGGGCCGCGGCAGCAACATGGCGGCGCTGCTCAACGCCGCCGAGGATCCCGCCTATCCCGCCGAGATCGCGCTGGTCCTGTCGAACAAGGACAATGCCGCGGGCCTCGCCTTCGCGCGGGGGCGCGGGATCCCGACGGCCGCCGTGGAATCGCGCCTCTTCGGCCGGGACCGCGACGCCTTCGAGCGCGCGATGGAGGCCGAGCTGCATGGCCACGGGATCGAGCTGATCGCGCTCGCCGGCTTCATGCGCGTGCTGACCGAGGGCTTCGTGACGCGCTGGCAGGACCGGCTGGTGAACATCCACCCCTCGCTGCTGCCGAGCTTCCGGGGGCTCGATACGCATGCCAGGGCGCTGGCGGCGGGGGTGAAGATCCATGGCTGCACCGTCCACCTCGTGCGGGCGGGTGTGGATGACGGGCCGATCCTGGCCCAGGCGGCCGTGCCCGTGCTCGACGGCGACACTGAGGCCGAGCTCGCCGCCCGGGTGCTGGCGCAGGAGCACCGGCTGTATCCGGCGGCGCTGGCCTGGCTGGCGGCCGGCCTGGTGCGGCTCGAGGGGGCCGGGACCCGGATCGCGGTGCCCAATCCCCCTTCGGGCGCCGAGGGCGCGCTGGCCAACCCCTTGCCCGTCCCGTCCCTGCTTCCTACAAGCCGGGGTCAGGGTTGAGCATGGGGAACGCAACAATGGCCGAGCATGGCCCCGCGTCGTTCGAGCTGGTGGAGGTCAAGGCCTCCGACATCATGCCGGAGCGCGTGTCCTTCTACGACAGCTTCCTGAAAGGCAGCACCTACGCGATCGGCGCGACGATCGCGATCCTGTTGCTGATGTGGATCTTTTTGGTTTAGTGCGCTCGCGCGGGCCGGCCTGAATGACGGTCGCGCCTGCCACCCTCGTCTTCCGCGACGCCACCGAGGCCGACCTGCCGGCGATCGTCGCCATGCTCGCCGACGACCATCTCGGCGCCGCGCGGGAGGACGCGTCGCTGCCGCTGCATCCCGGCTACCTCGCGGCCTTCCGCGCCATCGCCGCCGACCCGAACCAGCGCCTGGTCGTGGCGGCGCGCGGCGGCGAGGTCGTGGGCACGATGCAGCTGTCCTTCCTGCCGGGGCTGTCGAAGAAGGGCGCCTGGCGCGGCCAAGTCGAGGCGGTGCGCATCGCCGCGCCCTGTCGCGGCCAGGGGCTCGGCGCCGCGATGATGCGCTGGGCGGTGGAGGCCTGCCGGGCGCGAGGCTGCGCGACGGTGCAGCTGACCACCGACAAGTCCCGCAAGGCGGCCCACCGCTTCTACGACCGGCTGGGCTTCAAGGCCTCGCACGAGGGCTACAAGCTGAGCCTTTGACGGGCCCCGGGCTCCGGCGCGGGCATGCCCGCGATGGCCGCGGCGCCGGCCGGCGGCGCCAGCGGCGGCGCCGCGCGCGTCGGCACGGCGATCTCGACGCGCAGGCCCCGCTCGTTCCAGTCGCGGCGGAGCCGGCCGCGCAGCTGCGCCTCCACCAGCGTGTCGATCACCCGCGTGCCGACGCCGCGGCGGCGCGGCAGGCCGGGGACGGGCGGCCCGCCCTGCTCCGCCCAACGCAGCAGCAGCTCCTCCTCCGTGATGTGCCAGGACAGCTCGACCACGCCGCCGGCGGACAGCGCGCCGTGCTTCGCCGCGTTGGTGGCGAGCTCGTGCAGCACCATGGACAGCGGCTGCACCTGCGCCGGCGGGACGGGCAGCGGCTCGCCGCGCAGCGCGAGCCCGCGGCCCCGGAACGGCGCCAGCACGCCGGCGGCAAGCGCCATCATGTCCGTCCCCAGCCAGTCGCGGCTGGCCAGCAGCTCATGCGCGCTGGCCAGCGCGGCGATGCGGCCGTTGATCTCGGCGGCGCCCGCGCTGCCGCGCGGGGCCGACATCCGCACCAGCGCCTGCACGATGCTGAGCGCGTTGCGCGCGCGGTGGTTGACCTCGTGCAGCAGCAGCGTGCGCTGCGCCTCGGCCGCCGCCTTGGCCGTGCGCTGCGCGTCGCGCTGGGCCTGCAGCGCCGCCACGATGGCGCGCTCCTCCGCCATTTCGCGGGCGACGCGCCGCCCCCAGACGCGGAGCAGCAGCCCGGTCAGAACGGCCAGCGTCGCGGCGGCGCCGAGCGTCCAGAGGACCGGCGCGCTCACGCCGCGCCGGGCTGCGCCAGACGGCGCGCAGCCAGCGCGGCGATGGACCGGCCGTGCCGCGCCAGGCCGATCGCGGTGCCGAGGCTCGCGACCGCCGTCACGGTGCAGACCGCCGCGTCCAGCCAATAGGTCCACCCGCCCAGGAACAGGTTCGCCACGCGGGTCAGGTGCGACGTCCCGCAGGCCAGGATGAAGACCAGGAACATCACGACGACCGAGCGGAAGGGCAGCGCCGGCGCGTGGCGCACCAGCCGCCAGAGCGCGACGGGGATCAGGAAATAGGCCAGCGCCACGGCGAGGTTCGTGACGACCTCCACCGCGATGATCGCGGGGTCTTCCAGCAGGCAGACGGCGTGCGGCGCGTAGCCCGCATGGCCCTGCACGATGTCGTAGGTCAGGCGCGAGATGAAATCGAGCATGGATGGCCGGCTTTATGGGCCTTCGCGCGACGGCCGGCGAGGCGCCTTCGCGCAACATCCCGCGGCAGGATGCCGGGCGCAATCATCACATGCGCGGCATTCCGCAACCCGTGCGGATGCGACACCGCTCAGGCCGCGAGCTGCCGGGGCGGCGACAGGCGGGCCAGGATCGCGGCGATGCGGTCCAGCGCCTCGCGGTCCTGGCGGAAAGCGACGGCGAGGTAGCCGGCCTCGCTGCGCGCGACGCGGCCACCGACGACGCCGTGACCGGGGAAGCCCAGCTGGATCCCGGTGCCCGGCGGCAGCGCGACATCGGCGCGGAAGGCGGCGCCGCCGCGGGCGATGTCGAGAAGCGTCGCGCGGCAGGGCGGCGCGCCGTCGCGGCGGAGCTCGACCTCCATCTCCCGGCCGGGCACGCGTTCGAACTGGCGGCGCTCGCCTTCCTCGCAGCGCATGGCGGCGAGGAACTGCTCGACCTCCTCGCGCAGCTCGCGCGCGACGCGGCTGACGGCGAGCGAGGCGTCGCGTACCGACTGCGCGCCGGAGCCGGCCTGCCCGGCCTGGCCGGCGAGCACGTCCATCGCGGCGGTGGTCGCCTCGGTGCGGCCGGTCACGGCCTGCACGCTGGCCGCTATCTCCCGCGTGGCGGAGGCCTGCTGGTCCACCGCGCCGGCGATGGCGGCGGCGACGCTGTCCACCCGGGCGATCGCCGTGGCCACACCCTGCACCACCGCGACGGCCTGGCCGGTGGCGTCCTGGATGGCGGCGACCTGCCGTTCGATGCGCTCGGTCGCCGAGGCGGTCTGGCTGGCGAGCTGCTTCACCTCGCCGGCCACCACCGCGAAGCCCTTGCCGGCTTCGCCCGCGCGCGCCGCCTCGATCGTGGCATTGAGCGCGAGGAGGTTGGTCTGGGCGGCGATGTCGGCGATCAGGCGCACGACCTCGCCGACCTGGCCGGCGGCGGCGGCGAGGCCCTGGACGGTCTCGCCGGTCGCGCGCACCCGCGCGACGGCGTCCTGCGCGGCGGCGGCGGCCTCGGCGGCCTGGCGCGCGATCTCGGCGACGCTCGCGGTCATCTCCTCGGTCGCGGCGGCGACGGCGTGGAGGTTGCGCTGGCTGCCGCGCGCGCCTTCCGTCGTGCCGGCGGCGCTTTCCCGCGTGCAGGCGGCGATCTCCGACAGGGACTGTGCGGCGCGTTCCATGCCGGCGGCGTTCTCCGCCAGCAGGTTCATCACACCCGCGACGGAGCCGCCGAATTCCAGGGTGTGGCGGTCCATCGCGGCCTGGCGGCGGTCGCGCGCGGCATGCGCCTCCGCGGCCTCGGCGGCGAGGCGGTGGTTGTCGCGCAGCGTGCCGAGGAAGACATGCGCCGCGCCGGCGATGGCGCCGACCTCGCCGATCCCGGCAGGCGGCAGGCGCACCTCGTCGAGCCGTCCGTCGGCCATGGCGCGCAGCGCCGCGACGAGGTCGCGCAGCGGCCGCGCCACGCCGCGCTGGGCGAGAAGGAGGATCGTCGCGGTGACCGCGACGACGGCGAGCGAGCTGGCGAGCAGAAGCGTCAGGGCGAGCTGGCGGCCGGCGGCCAGGGTCTCGTCCTGCAGGCGGGCGATGTCTGCGGAGACCGCGGCGGAGAGCGCGTCGAGCGCGTTGCTGAAGGCGGTGCGCGTCGCGCGGTTGGCGTCATTGTTGCCGAGCCGGTCGGCGGCCTGCGCGCCCTGCTCCACGCCGACGCGGGCGAGCTCGGCGCGCATCGCGACGAAGGCGCCGAGCGCGGTCTCGAGCGTCGCGGCCCTGCCCTGCTCCGACGCGGGCAGGACCTGCTTCAGCGCGGCCCAGTCCCGCTGCAGCGCGGCCAGGTGGCGGTCGAGCTCGGCGGCGAAGCGCTCGGCCTGGGCGCGGTCGCGGGCGATGTAGAGGCCGCGGCTTTCCATCACCACGGCATAGACGCCGGCGCGCAGCCTCTCCGCCAGCGGCTCCGCGCCGGCCAGGCGCATCAGGGCGGCGGTGCGGTCGGCCTGGGCCTGGGCGCCGGCCCAGGTCACCGCGGCGCCGCCGAGCGCGACGGCGCCCAGCAGCAGCAGCCCCGCCGCCAGGCGGACGCCGATCGAGGCGAGGAAACCGCCCATGGGGAGCACTCCGGTCACTTGCCGGAGGGCAGGGTTAGCCTGGGAATATTGAGGGGAGGTTAGCCCCGAAGCGGGTCTTCCGACCCGCCCCGCCCGGCGCCGGGCGGCTCAGTCGACGATCTCGTAGCCCGCGAAGAAATAGGCGATCTCGATCGCCGCGTTCTCCGGGCTGTCGGAGCCGTGCACGGAATTCGCCTCGATGCTCTCGGCAAACAGCTTGCGGATCGTGCCCTCGGCGGCGTTGGCGGGGTTGGTCGCGCCCATCAGCTCGCGGTTCTTCGCCACCGCGTTCTCGCCCTCCAGCACCTGGACCACGACGGGGCCGGAGACCATGAAGTCCACGAGGTCGTTGTAGAAGGGACGCGCGGCGTGCACCTCGTAGAACTTCTTGGCATGTGCCCGCGACATCCAGATGCGCTTCTGCGCGACGATGCGCAGGCCGTTCTTCTCGAAAATGGCGTTGATCGCGCCGGTCAGGTTCCGCCGGGTGGCGTCGGGCTTGATGATGGAGAAGGTGCGCTCGATGGCCATGGGGCGTTCCTTGTTGCGTCTGCGAAGGCGCGGGCCGGATAGGCGTTCACGCCCGGGGGCGCAAGCCCTGGCGCGGGCGTCCCGGTCTCAATTCAACTGGACGTTCCCCTCGCGCACGATGCGCTCGATGCCGGCGCGGGTCGCCTCCACCGTCGCGGCATAGGCCTCGGGCGTGCTGCCGACAGGCTCGGCGCCGAGCTGGGCGTAGCGGGCGCGGATCTCGGGCGCCTGCAGCGCGGCGGCGACGGCCTGGGCCATGCGCGCCACGATCGCGGGCGGCGTGCCGCGCGGTGCCGAAAGGCCGAACCATTCCTCGATCACCGCGTCGCGCAGCCCGGATTCCTCCAGCGTCGGAGCGTCGGGCAGCACCGAGGAGCGCGCGCGCGACGTCACGGCCAGCATGCGGATCTTCCCGTCGCGCACCAGCGGCAGCGCGGAGGAGAGCGCGGCCGAGGCCGTCTCCAGCGTGCCGGAGAGCAGATCGCGCGTGACCTCGCCGCCGCTGCGATAGGGCACCTGGTTGAACTCGATCCCGGCGCGCTGCTGCAGCAGCACGAGCGTCAGATGCGCCGCGGTGCCGTTGCCGGGCTGGCCCATGGAGATCGTGCCCGGCCGCGCCTTCGCCACGGCGATGAGCTCGGCGAGCGTTCGCCAGGGCAGGTCGGCGCGGACGACGACGCCCATCGGCATGGACATGATCTGGGTCACCGGCACGAAGCTCGTGCGGTAGTCGAAACTCAGGCCCGTCAGGACCAGCGGATTCACGACATTGGCGAAGTTGTCGACCAGGAAGGTCGTGCCGTCCGGTGCGGACTGGGCGACGGCCGCGCCGGCGATGGTCCCGCCGCCGCCGCCGCGGTTGTCCACCACCACGGGCTGGCCGAGGAGCTGGGTGAGGCGATCGGAGATCAGCCGGATCGAGGTATCGGCCGCGCCGCCGGCGGCGTTGGGCACGACGACGCGGATCGGGCGCGTCGGCCAGTCCTGCGCGATCGCCGGAACGGCGATCGTCGCAAGCGTGGCCGGAACGGCGATCGTCGCAAGCGCGGCCGCCGGCACGGCGGGCGTCGCGAGGACGCTGGCGAGGAGGGCGCGGCGGGTGGGGGTCATCGCTTGCTTCCGGTGCCTGACGACGTTCACGGGGCGGCGCCCCCCTCATCCAACCCTCTCCCCCCGGTGGGGGGAGAGGGCCTGTCCGGTATGGGCGGCTCCAGGGAGGTGACCTCGACGATCACCTTGGCCCGGAAGCTCTCCTCGAAGCCCTGGGCGCCGCGGGCGATGCGGACGAAGCCCGTGGCCACGTGGTCGCGCAGCCAGGCCTCGGATTCCGCCAGGATCTCGTCGGCGCCGAATTCGGGCGAGGCGGCCAGCGCGGGATCGAGGAAGGCGATGGCGTTGATCACGGTGCCCGCATCGGCGGCGGCGTCGCGCATGAAGGGGGCGGGCAGGCGGCTGTCCGTCTCGATCCCGTCGGTGGAGATGTCGACCATGCGGTTCGCGGGCGTGCAGGGCGCCTCCGCCAGCACGGCATTGGCATGCGCAAGGGCGCGGCCGACGGCGGTGACGCCGCTGCGGCCGGTGCGGCGGATGGCCCGCACCGCGGTGGCGAAGGCGGCGGCGTCGTCGCGGGTGCGGATCAGCGTCCAGGGCACGCGGGTGCGGGCCTGGGCGTCGAAATCCGCGAGCAGGACAGCGATGCCGTCGGAGCGTTCCAGCGTGCGGATCAGGCGCGGATCCTCGAAGGCAGAGGCGGGCCCGTCGCGCTGCGCGGCGTAGAGCGGATCGGGGACGGAGCCCGATGCGTCGATCAGCAGCACGATCGCGACGAGGCAGGCCGGCAGCGTCATCTCGGGCCTCCCCCTGTCCGGGAAGGATAGGCCGGGACGCGCCCAAGGCGACACCGGAAAGCGACACCGCGTTCAGGGCGGGGCGTACAGCGTGATCTCGAGGATGACCTTGCTCCGCATGGCGTCGCCGAAGCCCGAGGGGTCGCGCGCGACGCGCACGAAGCCGGTGGCGACGTTGTCGCGCAACCAGGCCTCGGCCTCCTCCAGCACCATGCCGACCCAGGCCTCGCCGCCGCCGAAATCGTCCTGCGGCTGGAAGGCGATGGCGTTGACCACGATGCCGCCGTCCAGCGCGGCGTCGCGCGCAGCCCGGGCGGGGATGCGGGTGTCCGTCTCGAAGCCGTCGGTCGAGATGTCGATCAGCGCCCGCTCCGGTGCGCAGGGCGCCTCGGCGATGGCGCGATGGGCATGCGCGATGGCCGCCCCGATCGCCGTGGTGCCGCCCGCCGCGGCCCTCTCCACGCGGCGCAGGTCGCGGGCGAAGCGCCGCGCCTCCCCGGCGTCGCGGATCAGCTGCCAGGGGACCCGCGTGTCCGGGCGGCCATCGAAGATGCCGGCCAGCACCGCGATCCCGCCCGAACGCTCGATCCCGCGCTGCAGGGCGGGATCCTCGAAGGCGGCGGCCGCGCCGTCGCGCTGCGCGCGGAACATGCTGTCCGGCACCGAGCCCGAGGCATCCATCATCAGCACGAGGGCGACGAGGCAGGCGGGGAGCATGGCAGGGCACCTCCGGGGCGGGTCGCGGGTCGGGACGGTTCAGCGGGCGGGAAGCGACTCTGTGATCTCCAGCACCACCTTGCGGCGGAAGGCGGTGTCGAAGTCGGGCAGGCCGTCGGCGGCATGGACGAAGCCGGTCGCGACGTTCTCCCGCAGCCAGGCCTCGGCTTCCGCCAGGCCGGCCTCGGTGGAGAGCTGCTCGATCATGGCGTCGTCGGGGCCGAAGAAGGCGATGGCGTTGATGACGATGCCCTCGGCCGCGGCGTCGTCGCGGGCGATGCTGGCGGGCAGCGAGCGATCGGTCTCGAAGCCGTCGGTCGCGACGTCGATCACGCGGCGGAACGCGACGCAGGGCGCATCCCGCAGCGCCGCGGCGGCATGGGCGATGGCGCGGCCGATCGAGGTCGGGCGGTCGCGCGAGGAACGCCGCAGCGCCCGCAGCGCCTCGGCGAAGTCGCGCGCCTGGTCGGCGTCGCGCAGCAGCTGCCAGCCGAGGCGCGTCGTCACCGTGGTGTCGAACTCCGCGACCAGCACGGCGACGCCCTGGGCCTCGATGGCCTGGAGGAGGCGGCGGTCCGCAAAGGCGCCGGCCGCGCCGTCGCGCTGGGCGACATAGAGCCGGTCGGGGACCGAGCCCGAGACATCCATGAGCAGGACGATGGCGGCCAGGCAGGACAGAGCGGTCATGGCGACCTCCGGTCTCCGGCACCGCGCCGGACCGGGGCGTCCGGCCCGCCCCTGCCGGAACAGTCGGCTGTGCCGCGGCTGGAAGCAAACGAATTACATCCGAAAACCGGGCGAAGCAGCGGCGCGGCCGATCCGCCGCCGCGGCGTTTCCGCCTTCGCGATCCGGCGCTACAAGCCCCGGTCATGACCGTCCTTTCCATCCGCAACCTGACGCTGCGCGTCGGCGGCCGCGCACTGCTGGAAGGTGCGGAGATGACGCTCGACACCGGGCGGCGGCTCGGGCTGGTCGGGCGGAACGGGGCGGGGAAGTCCACGCTGCTCAAGGCCATCACCGGCGAGATCCAGCCCGACGGGGGCGAGGTGCGGCTGGCCGCCCGCGCGCGCCTGGGCCATGTCGCGCAGGAGGCGCCGGGCGGGGATGGGTCTCTGCTGGATGCGGTGCTCGCTGCCGACACCGAGCGCGCGGCGCTGCTGGCCGAGGTCGAGGGCCATCCCGACCCGCACCGCATGGCGGAAATCCATGAGCGCCTGATCGCCATCCGCGCCGACGCCGCGCCGGCGCGCGCGGCGGCGATCCTGGCGGGGCTCGGCTTCGACGCGGAGGCGCAGGCCAGGCCGCTGTCATCCTATTCCGGCGGCTGGCGGATGCGCGTGGCGCTGGCCCGCGCGCTGTTCCTCGAGCCCGACCTGCTGCTGCTGGACGAGCCGACCAACCACCTCGACCTGGAAGCGACGATGTGGCTGGAGGGCTGGCTGCAGCGCTTCCCCGGCGCCGCCATCGTGGTCAGCCACGACCGCGGGCTGCTCGACCGCTGCGTTGATATCATCGCGCATCTCGACCGCACCAGGATCACGACCTACCAAGGCAATTTCGAGGATTTCGTCCGCCAGAAGACGGAACGCGCAGCGCAGCAGGCCGCGGAGGCCGCGAAGATCGCGGCGAGCCGCGCCCACATGCAGGCCTTCGTGGACCGCTTCCGCTACAAGGCGTCGAAGGCGCGCCAGGCGCAGTCCAGGCTGAAGGCGCTCGCGAAGCTTCCCCCCTTGGAAGCCGTCATCGAGGACACGCCGACCCGCTTCGCGTTCCCGCCGCCCGAGCAGCTCTCGCCGCCGATCCTGGCGATCGAGCGGGCGGAGACCGGCTATGGCGGGCCGCCGGTCCTGCGCAACCTCGACCTCCGCCTGGACCAGGACGACCGCATCGCCCTCCTCGGCGCCAACGGCAACGGCAAGTCCACGCTGGCGAAGCTGCTGGCCGGGCGGCTGGCGCCGACCCGCGGCGAGGTCAGGCGCGCCAACCGCCTCAAGGTCGGCTTCTTCGCCCAGCACCAGTCGGAGGAGCTCGACCCCCGCGGCACGCCGCTGTCCCACATGCAGGCCGCCCTGCCGCGCGCGACCGACACCCAGGTCCGGGCCCAGCTCGCCCGCTTCGGCCTGCAGGGGGAGAAGGCGGAGACGCCGGTCGCCCAATGCTCGGGCGGGGAGAAGGCCAGGCTGCTGCTCGCGCTCTGCACGCGCGACGCCCCGAACCTGCTGATCCTGGACGAGCCGACCAATCACCTCGACATCGATGCGCGCGAGGCGCTGGTGAAGGCGCTGGCGGATTTCGAGGGCGCCGTGCTGCTCATCACCCACGACCCGCACCTGGTGGAGCTGGTGGCCGACCGGCTCTGGCTGGTCGCCGACGGGACGGTGCGCGACTTCGACGGCGACCTCGAGGAGTACCGCGCGCTGCTGGCGGAGCGCGCGCGGGCGGCGAACCGGGAGGAGGGCGCGCCCTCGGGCGGGGTGAAGGCGGCGGAGCGGCGGGAACGCGCGGAGACGCGGGCCCAGATGGCGCCGCTGCGCCAGCGCCTGAAGGAGGTCGAGAAGACGCTGGAAAAGCTCGGCCTGGAGGCGAAGCTGATCGAGAAGCGCCTCGCCGACCCCGAGACCTATGCCAGGCGCAATGCCCAGGACATCGCCTGGGCCACCACCCGCCGCGCCGCCATCGCCCGGGAGGTCGCGGCGCTGGAAGAGGAGTGGCTGACCCTGTCGGAACGTCTGGACGCGGCCTGAGCCGGCCTTCCCTCTCGCGACTCCGTGCCGAAACCGGCTAGACTTCAAGGGATCGCGAGCGCCGGGCCGGCCGGGCCCGGGGCGCGCAGGACGGAGAGAGCTTGCCCCAGCACCGCGTGAGCGTCGCCATCCTGGCGATGGTGCTGCTGTTCCTGGCGGCCCTGGTCGGGCTCCGCGTGGACAGCCTCAGGACCGAACGGGCGGACGCGCTGGCCCGCGCCGAGACCTCCATGCTCAACCTCACGGGCGTGGCGGAGCAGTATGCGCAGCGCGTCTTCGAGACCTCGGGCCTGCTCGCCGACCAGGTCGCCGCCCGGCTCGCGCAGGCGGAGGGCGGCCTCGACACGCTGCGCGACCGGGAGGAGGCGCATCGCTGGCTGCGCAACCTCGTGGAGCGCGGCAGCGGGGACTACCTCATGGTCCTCGACGCGGAGGGCCGGCCGGTCGCGACCTCCTTCATGTTCCCCGCGCCGGCGGTGGCGCTGGCGGACCGGCGCTTCTTCCAAGCGCATCTGGCCGGCGCCGAGACCCATCTCGGCGAGGCCCTGATCGGCCGCGTGACCGAGGAGATCCTGTTCACCTTCAGCCGCGCCCTGCGCCGCCCCGACGGGCGCTTCGACGGCGTCGTGCAGGTCGCCATCCTGGCCGGCTTCTTCGACCAGCCCGGCCTTTCCGCGGAGTTCCGCCCGGGCACGCGGCTCGGCCTGTTCGACGCGGAGGGGCGCGTGCTGGCCATGACCGGGCTGGACGCCGCGACGGTGCGGCAGGGCGAGCGCGCCACCGCGCTGGCCGCCGAGGCCGCCGCCCGCAGCCAGGGCATCCTGGAGGGCCAGGGCTTCTTCGGCGGCACCGACGGCATCACCGCCTTCCGCCGCGTGACGGACTGGCCGGTCTTCGTCGCGGCCTCGGTCCCGATGGAGGAGGTGCTGGGGCCCTGGCGGCGGTCGGTGCGCTGGTCGGTGGAGCTCGTCGGGCTGCTCGGCGCGGCGCTGCTGCTGCTGGCCGCCCAGGCCGTGCGGCTGTCCGACCGGGAGGCGCGGATCCGGCGCGAACTGGCGGCCGCGAACGACGCGCTGCGCGCCGCCGCGGCGGGGCTCGAGGAGAACGTCGCCGGCCGCACCCGCGACCTCGCGGCGAGCGAGGCGCGCTTCCGCGTGCTGTTCGACAGCACCTTCCAGCTGATGTCGCTGACCGATGCGAAGGGTGTGGTGCTGGAGGTGAACGAGACCGCGCTGGCCTTCCTCGGCCAGGGGCGGATGGAGGTGCTGGGACGGCGCCTCTCCTCCCTGCCCTGCTGGCCGGATGCGGCGACGCGGGCGGGGCTGGCGTCGGGGCTCGCACGCGCCGCGGCCGGCGAGGTGGTGCGGGCCGAGATCACCGCCCGCGGCGGCGACGGGCGGCTCTCGCCGCTCACCGTGGCGCTGAGGCCGGTGCGCGACGAGGAGGGCGAGGTCGCCTTCCTGGTCGCCGAGGGCCATGACGTGACGGAGCTGAAGGCGACCGAGGCGCGGCTGCGCGAGGCGCAGAAGATGGAGGCGCTGGGCCAGCTGACGGGCGGCGTGGCGCACGACTTCAACAACCTGCTGATGGTCGTGCTCGGCAATCTTGGCCTCCTGCGCAAGCGCCTGCCGTCCGACCCGCGGCTTCTGCGTCTTCTGGACGGCGCGCAGCAGGGGGCGGAGCGGGGCGCCGCGCTGACCAACCGCATGCTCGCCTTCGCGCGGCGGCAGGAATTGCGGCCGGCGCCGGTGCAGCTCGGGCCGCTGGTGGCGGGCCTGCGGCCGCTGCTGGAACGCTCGGCGGGGCCGAAGGCGCGCATCGAGCTGCGGCTCGGGCCGGGGCTGCCGCCGGCGTTGGCGGATGCGAACCAGGTCGAGCTCGCGCTGTTGAACCTGGTGGTCAATGCACGCGACGCGATGCCCGACGGCGGCACCATCACCATCACCGCGACCGAGGCGGAAGCACCTGACGCCGGCGCCCCGCCCGGCCTGCTGCCCGGGCCCTACCTCGCGCTGTCCATCGGGGATACCGGCACGGGCATGGACACGGCGACGCTGGCGCGCGCGACGGAGCCCTTCTTCACGACCAAGGGCGTCGGGCGCGGATCGGGTCTCGGGCTGTCCATGGTGCAGGGATTGGCGCAGCAATCCGGCGGCGGCCTGACGCTGCGGAGCGAGCCCGGCCGCGGCACCACCGCGACGATCTGGCTGCCGCGTGCGGCCGCGATGACGACGCCCGACGCGGAGTCCCCGGCCCGCGTGGTCGACGCCGTCGCGACGCCGGCGCGGCGCGTGCTGGTGGTGGACGACGACGCGCTGGTCGCGGCGGGGACGGCGATGATGCTGGAGGACCTCGGCCACCGGACCGAGGTCGTGACCTCGGCCGAGGAGGCGCTGGACGTGATCGCGCGCGACCCGCCGGACCTGGTGATCACCGACCATGTCATGCCGGGGATCAGCGGGCTCGAGATGGCGGAGCGGCTGCGGCGCGACCGGCCCGACCTGCCGGTGGTGCTGGCGACCGGCTATGCCGAGGCGACGGGGGCGAGCCCCTGGCTGCCGCGGTTGAACAAGCCCTACCGGCAGCACGAGCTCGGCGAGCTGGTGCGCAGGCTGACGCGGGCCGAGGCGGCGTGAGGACGCGGATCGGGCCGGGCGTGGCGGCCGCGCTGGTCCTTGCCGCGCCGGCGCTCGCGCAGCAGCAGCCCGACCGGTCGGTAACGCGGCTCGGCGACCTTCGCCTCACGCTCGACCAGCAGGCCAAGGTCGCGCTGGGCGTGCAGACCCTGACGATCGTGCCGGACGGAACGGCGAGCAGCGTCGAGATCTCCCAGGGACAGGGGAGCACGGAGAAGACGGCGCTCGGCCTCGGGCAGCTCGGCGCCGGCTTCACCTGGTCCGAGGACCTGCCGATCTACCTCGAGGGCTTCCTCGGCTATGCGCGCTACGATCCGCGCTTCGTGGTCACCCGTGGCGAGGAAAGCCGGCGGCTGTCGGTGGCGTGGAACACGGCCAGCGTCACCGTCGGCGTCGGCTGGTCCTTCGCCATCACCGACCGCTTCCAGATCCGCCCGATCCTCAATGCCAGCCTGGGCTATGTCGCGAACGACCTGACGCTCGGCTCGGCGCTGCTGAACTACCTCACCGGCGTTGACCTGCAGTTCCTGCGCAAGGGCCAGGCGGCGACGGGCGGCTATGGCGGGTCCCTCGTCTTCGCCTGGTACGATTACCGCGAGAGCTTCGAGTTTGAGGCGGAGCTGCGCTTCACGCGCATGCAGCTGCAGACACTGCCGGTCTACTCGAACAACATCAGCGTCAACACTGACGCCTCCACCGCCTCCCTCTGGCTGCGCTACCGCGAGCCGATCCCGGGGCTGGAGGCCTGGGGACGTCCGGTGCGTTGGGTCGCGGAGATGTACCACTCGGAATTCCTGACCGCGGCGCAGCGCTACGTGCTGGGTGCCGACCGGCTCACGCGGGTCGGCGGCGGGATCGAGTTCGACACCGGGCGGTGGGAGCTCGGCGCCTTCGGCGTGAACCTCAACCGCGTGCGGCTGACCGGCAACGTGATCTTCGGCGAGAATGTCAGCGGCTGGTCGGTCGGGCTCGGCATGAGCTTCTGACGGAAAGACAGCTGAATCGGATACGGCGGCGCGCTGACGGGCGCAGCAGGGTTGTGGCAGGCTGGGGCCGCCGATTCGGAGACGCAGCATGTCCCTGCCCCTGCGCAGCGCGCGCTTCCTGATCCCCGCCGCGATGCTGACGGCCTCGCCGGCCCTGGCGCAGACCAACGAGGAGCTGCTGCGCATCATCGACCAGCTGCAGCGCCGGGTGGAGCAGCTGGAACGCGCGCAGCGCGGTGCCGCGCCGGCGCCGGCTGTCGCAGCCCCCGCGCGACGCCCGGCCCCGCCCGCCGCCACGGCGCCGCCCGCAGTGGCCGCCGCGCCCCGCGCGCCGGTCCAGGCCGCGCAGGCCGCGCCGATCATGCCGCCCGCACAGACGCCGGAGGAACGCCGCGCCGAGACGCGCGCCGCCGCGATCGACGCGCTGCGCGGCGACCTCCCGAATTCGATCCGCATCCCGGGGACGGAGACCTCGGTGCGCGTCTATGGCTTCGTGAAGGCGAACCTGTTCGGCGACCTCAACATGGTCAATCGCAGCGACGCGCCCTCGGTGCAAGCGACGCCGCTCGCGGGCAGCGCGGCCGACCAGCAGAGCGGCGACCTGCAGTTCAGCGCGCGCCGTACCCGCATCGGCATCGAGAGCTCCACCCCCGCCGGCGACTGGGGCACCTTCGCCGCGCGGCTCGAGATGGATTTCGCGGGCAACACGCCCAGCGCCTCGGCCACCGCGACCAACCAGGGCTGGAACCCGCGCCTGCGCCAGGCCTATGTCAGGCTTGGCGGCGACGTCTTCAGCGTGCTCGTCGGCCAAGCCGACAGCCTGTGGAACCTGGCGCCCGTGGAGACGCTGACCGACGCGACCTTCCTGAACGGATCGAGCGTCCGCCAGGCGCAGTTGCGCGCGACCGGGCGCCTGGCGCCGGGGCTGACCGGCGCTGTCTCGATCGAGGCACCCTACACCGACTACACGCAGAACGCCGCCGTGCTCTATCCCGACAGCAACCTCAACGGCGGCGCGTCGCCAGCGACGAGCAACTGGCCGGACCTGCTGGGTAAGCTGACCTATGCCGGGGAATGGGGGAACGTCGCGCTGACCGGCATGCTGCGCGAGCTGCGCATCGACACCAACGGCACCGACGCCACGCCGAAGGGGGTCGCGACCGGGCTGGGCTATGGCGCGCGGCTCAGCACGACGCTGAACATGAGCACGCTCGCCAGCGCCTTCGGGGCGGACGACGTGACGCTGCTCGCCTATTACGGCCAGGGGATCGGGCGGTATTTCGACAGCACGACGAGCGGGCAATCCGCGTTCAGCGACCTCGGCCTGCCCGGGGTGGTCAACGTCTCGTTGACGCCGACGCCGAGCTGGGGCGTCGCGGGCAGCTATCGCCACTATTGGTCCACGCAGCTCCGCAGCAATGTCGGCGCGGCCTGGGCGGTGGTGGACGTGCCGGCCTTCGTCGGCGGCTTCACGCCCGGCGGATCGACCACGCAGACCGTCAACGCGAACATGCAGATGATCGTCGCCAACCTGATCTGGAGTCCCTTCGCGACGGAGCGCAACGGGCGGATCACCACCGGCAGCATCGATGTCGGGATCGAGTACCAGTACTACCGCCGCGACATGCAGGGCGGCGCGATCGCGGCGAATGCGCCGTCTGGCGGCACGATCGGCGGCTACGGCATCGAGCAGCGCATCCAGATGTCGCTGATCGGGCGGTTCTGAACGGGCCGGGGCCGGCGGAGCCCATCCCGGCATCCTCCCCGCCTCTTCCCGCGCCCGGCGTTTCCGCGTTAGCTCGTCCTTTCGGTGCGCGCAGTTGCCACGAGACAGAGGGGCGAGGCATGCGACGGCGCGATGTCGTGATCGGCGCGGCGCTGGCCGGGATCGCGGTCACGGCCGACGCGCAGGAGGCCTGGCCGGTGCGCCAGGTGAGGATCGTCATCCCCTTCGCCGCCGGCGGGCCGCAGGACGTGCCGGCGCGCATCATCGCGGACCGGCTGTCGCAGCGCCTCGGCGCCGCCTTCGTGGTGGAGAACCGGCCCGGCGCGGGCGGGGGCCTCGGTGCGCAGGCGGTGGCGCGCAGCGCGCCGGACGGGGCGACGCTGCTCTTCATCTCGGCCTCGATCTCGATCCTGCCGACGCTGCAGCCCAGCCTGAACTTCGATCCCGTGCGCGACCTCGATCCCCTCACGACGGTGGTGGACCTGCCGGCGGGGCTGATGGTGCGCGCGGACAGCCGCTTTGCCACTCTGCAGGAGCTGATCGCGGCGGCACGGGCGGAGCCGGGACGGCTGACCTATGGCACGGGCGGCGTGGGCTCGGCGAACCACCTGACGACGGCGCTGTTTGCCTCCATGGCGGGGATCGAGCTGACGCATGTGCCCTATCGCGGGGTCAGCCAGGCCGTGAACGCGATCTACGCCAACGAGATCGACCTGGTCTTCGGAAGCTCCATCGAGGTGCTGCCGCATGTGAGCCAGGGCCGCGCGCGGCTGCTCGGCGTGACGACGGAGGAGCGCATCGCCGTGATGCCCGAGGTGCCCGCGATCGGCGAGGTCGTGCCGGGCTATGCCGCGCCGAACTTCTTCTCGATGTACGCGCCGAGGGGCTTTCCGCCTGCATTGCGCGACCGGCTTGTCGCGGAACTCGCGGCGCTGAAGGACGATCCGGCGCTGAAGGAGCGCATGGCGCAGGCCGCCGGCATCATCCGCCTCGACGGGCCGGGCCCGCTGGCCACGCGCCTGCCGCAGGAGATCGCGAAATGGCGCGGGCTGATCGAGCGCGCCAACATCAGGCCGGATTGACGCCCATGCTCCCACTCGCCGGCATCAAGGTCGTGGAGATCGGCCAGGTCTTCGCCGGGCCCTATGCCGGCGCGATCCTGGCCGACCTCGGCGCCGAGGTCATCAAGATCGAGAAGCCCGACGGCGGCGACGATGCGCGCCAGATGGGCAAGGCCTTCCGGCGCGGCGATGCGCTGAATTTCGTGGAGTTCAACCGCGGCAAGAAATCCGTCGCGCTGGACCTGAAGTCCAGGGAAGGCGTGGATGCGCTGCACGCGCTGCTGCAGCACGCCGACATCCTGGTGCACAACATGCGGCCCGGCGTGCCGGAGGCGCTCGGCCTCGGGCCGGCGGAGACGACGGCGCGGCATCCCCAGCTGGTCTACTGCGCGATGGGCGCCTTCGGCCATCGCGGCCCGATGAAGGATCGCCCGGGCTACGAGCCGCTGCTGCAGGCCTATGGCGGGCTCAGCTCGATCACCGGCGCGCCGGACGGGCCGCCCGTGCGCATGGGGTCGAGTGTGGTGGACCAGGGCACGGGGATGTGGACGGTGATCGGCGCGCTCGCCGCGCTGCGCCGGCGCGAGGTCACGGGACGCGGCGGCGTGGTGAACACGTCATTGCTGGAAACCGCGGTGGCCTGGGGCAACCAGAAGATCGCGGCCTGGATCAACCAGGGGCAGAAGCCGGTCCGGCATGCCTCCGGCCATCCAGACTTCGTGCCCTATGAGGCCTTCGACGCGGCCGACGGGCCCTTCCTGATCTGCTGCGGGAACGACCGGCTCTTCGCGAAGCTCGCGCGCGAGGTCGGGCACGCCGAGTGGATCGCCGATCCGCGCTTCGCCACCAACCGCGCGCGGCTGGGCAACAAGGACGCGCTGCTGGCGCCGCTGCGCGCCGCCCTGCTTGCGAAGCCGCGCGCGCACTGGCTGCAGGCGCTGGTCGCGGCGGGCGTGCCCTGCGCGCCGATCAACACGATCGAGGAGCTGGTGGAAGAGCCCCAGGTCCAGGCGATGGGCATGCTGGTGACGCCGCCCGGCGAGGACTATCGCGTCGTCGCCACGCCGATCAGCTTCGACGATGCGCGGCCAATCCCGCGCGCCGGCGCCCCGACGCTGGACCAGCATCGGGGCGCGGGCTTCGACGAGGACTGATCCTCAGTCGACGCCGAGCAGCTCCACGTCGAAGACCAGCGTCGCATTGGGCGGGATGACCCCGCCGGCACCGCGCGCGCCATAGCCCATCTCCGGCGGGATGGTCAGGCGGCGCTGGCCGCCGATGCGCATGCCCGCCACGCCGCGGTCCCAGCCCTGGATCACGCGGCCCGCGCCGAGCGGGAAGGCAAAGGGATCGCCGCGGTCGCGGGAGCTGTCGAACTTGCGGCCCTTGGTCTCCGGCGCCGAGGCGTCGAACAACCACCCCGTGTAGTGCACGGTGACCTGCTTGCCGGAGAGCGCCATCGTGCCCTCGCCCTGCACCAGGTCGTCCATCTTCAGCGGCATGCGCATCTCCGAACCGTGTCGCCGGACAGGCGTAGCGCGACCGCGCGCCGCTGGCAAAAGGGGGCCGGCGTCGGGCCGCGGGTTCGTAACCGTTCCTGAACGGATTGCTGCGCAGGCTGCCGCCCCAGGCCAAGACAGCCCGAGGAGTGCGCCAGGATGGAGCTTCGGTTACCCGCGCCGCAGGCGCTGCTGGAGATGATCGCCGCCGGCCTGGGGCTGCTCGCCCTGCTGGTCGGCGGGCTGCTGCTGATGGGGCAGGTCGCCGCAGCCTCGCGGCCCGGCGACGGGGCGGCAAGGCTGCCCGGGATCGTGTTGGGGCTGCTGCTGGCCTTCGGCACGGCCGGCGCGCTGCTGGCCTCGGGCGCGATGATCAGCGCCGGCGCGACCGAGGCGATCGGCCGCATGCCGCAGATGCTCGGCTGGAAGTAGCGGGGTTCAGCCGGCGCGCGTCGCGACCATGTGGTCGGCGCTGCGCAGCGCGAGCGCCTGGATGGTGTGCGCGGGGTTCACCGCCGCCGCGGTAACGAAAACGCTGCCATCGGCGATGAAGAGGTTCGGCACGGCATGAGCGCGGCCGTAGCGGTCCACGACCGAGCTCGCGGGATCCTCGCCCATCCGCGCCGTGCCCATGAGATGGAAGCCGGCCTCGGCGACGAGCGGCGTGGCATGGGTGGCGGTGGCGCCGCAGGCATCGAGCAGGTCGCGTGCGCGATCCAGGCCGTGGTCGAGGATCGCGCGGCTGTTGGCGCCGACGCGGTAGACCATGCGGGCGCCGGGCAGGCCGTGGCCGTCGGCGCGATCGGGCGCGAGTTCGACGCGGTTCGCTTCCTCCGGCAGGTCGTCGGCGCAGATGCTGACGGCGAGCGTATGGCCGAAGGTGTCGCGGAAGGCGGCGCGGTGCGCTTCGCCCCAGGGCAGCCGGCCGAAGCCGCCACCGGTCAGCGCGATGCCGGCGGGGCCTGTGCCACGCAGGATCTGAAGCTTGAAGCCCCGCACGAAGCCGCGCGCGGGATCGGTCTCGTAGAACTGGCGCGAGACGATGGCACCGGCGGCGATGCCGCGATGGCCGCCGACCTCCTCGCCGAAGCGGCCGGCCAGGCGCGCGAGGGGATGCAGCATCAGGCGCTTCCCGACCAGGCCGCTGTCGTTCAGCAGGCCATCGGGGAAGCGCGGGCTGCGCGACATCAGCAGCAGGCGCGGCGTGCCGATGCCGTTGGCGGCGATGACGACGGCATCGGCCTCGATGCGATGGCGCGCGCCGGTCGCGTCGAGCCAGATCGCGCCGGTCGCGCGCGATCCGTCGGCGTCCAGCGTGATGCGCTCGACACGCGCGCCGGGGACCAGGCGCGCGCCGGCGGCGAGCGCGCCGGGCCAGTAGGTCACGTCGGCCGAGGCCTTGGCGCGGCGGTGGCAGCCGATCTCGCAGGGGCCGCAATGGTTGCAGGCCTCGCGCCCCGCGCGCGGCTGCGTCAGCAGCGCGATGTCGGCGGGCCACCAGTGCCAGCCGAGTGTCTCGAATCCCGCGACGATGCGCCGTTCGAAGGGCAGCAGGGGCGCGGGCGGCAGGCGCTCGCCCTGGTCGGCTGGATAGGCGGGATTGCCCGCGACGCCGGCGCAGCCCGACATCCGCTCGTTCAGCGCGTAGTAGGGCGCGAGATCGTCATAGGCGATGGGCCAGTCGTCGCCGACGCCGTCGAGGCTCCGCATGCGGAAGTCGGAGGGATGGAAGCGCGGCAGATGGCCCGACCACAAGACGGTGGAGCCGCCGACGGCGCCGACCATCAGCGGACGGATCGGGCAATCGCTGTCGTCCACGGGGTAGTCCGCCGGCGCGGCGCGGCGGTTCGGGTCGGGATGCCAGTCGCGCATCCGGCGGCGTTCCCAATCCGCCTGGTCCGCAGGGCCTGACTCCGGCGCCATCCACGGCCCCTGCTCGAGGCAGGTGACGCGCATGCCCTGCGTCGCGAGCCGCCACGACAGCGCCGCGCCGCCCGCGCCGGCGCCGATGACGAGGACCTCCGTCCTCACAGCGCCCGGCCCAGCTCGTGTCCCTCGAACACCGCTTCCAGCGCCGATCGCGGCGACGCCGCGTCGCCGATCAGGTGGATCGCGGGTGCGTCGCTGCGCGTCGCCGCCAGCGCGCGGAGGTCGGCCGCGATCGCGTCGCGCGGCGTGCCATGCGCGGGGGCGATGACGGCGTCGAAAGCCTCCAGGCGCGTCTCCCCGGTGGAGAGGTCGGCCAGCACGGCCTCGCCCGGCGTGAAGGCGTGGATCGCCTGCAGCGCGAGGATGCGCACACCGGCGTCGCGCAGCCGCTGCCGCCAGGCGAAGGAGGAATAGATGTTCACCTGCCAGCCCGGCGTGCCGGTGGGCGCGACCAGCGTCACGCGTCGGCCCGTGCCGGCCAGCCATTCCACGAAGCCCGCGACGGCGAAGCTGCCGAGCATGTCCTGCACCGCGACGCGGCCAGGCAGCGTGGCGGCGTTCGCGAGCGCCTGCTCCATCGTCATGCCCAAGCCGCCGCCGGGAAAGGCCGCGCCGGCGGGCTCGGCGCCGGTCGCGACGATCACGGCATCGGCACCATGCGCGAGGATCGCGGCGGCGGCGGCGCGGCGGTCCAGCGCGATCCGCACGCCCGCGCGGGCCAGCGCATCCCGCTGGAAGCGCAGCAGCAGCGCCATGTCGGCGCGCACGGCGTGCCGCTCGTTCCAGGCGAGCGCGCCGCCGAGCGCGCCCGACGCCTCCCAGAGCTCGACGTCATGGCCGCGGCGCGCGGCGATGGTCGCGGCCTCCATCCCCGCGGGACCGCCACCGATGACCAGGACGCGTTGCGGCTTCGCGGCGGGCGGAGGCGGCTCCGGCCATTCGGACTCGCGCCCCGCGCGCGGGTTCGACAGGCAGGTGATCGCGAGCGACTGCGCGAGGAAGCCGGTGCAGCCCTGGTTGCAGGAGACGCAGGGGCGGCTCTCCGCCTCGCGGCCCTCCGCGGCGTGGCGGACCAGGGCGGGTTCCGCGATATGGGCGCGCGCCATCGCGACCATCGCGACGTCGCCCGTGCCGAGCATTGCATCGGCCTCCGCGATGGTGCGGAAGCGGCAGACCGCGAAGACCGGGATGTCCTGCCGCGCATCCCTCAGCGACGCCGCGATGCCGCGCGGGAGGTGGTGGAATTCGTCGGCGGCGAAATGCATGTCCGCCATCTGCGTCGAGATGGTGCGGCTGCCGTGATAGGCGCTGTGGCTGACGTTCACGAAATCCACCCGCGCCGCGGCGCAGAGCGCGGGGACGATGCGCCGCATGTCGGCCAGCGTCAGCCCGCCCTCGAGGAACTCGTCGGCGGAGACGCGCAGGCCGACGGCGACGCCCTCGCCGACGCGGGCGCGGACCGCGCGCAGGCATTCCAGCGCCAGGCGCATGCGCCTCTCCTCCGACCCGCCCCAGGCATCGCTGCGGCGGTTCACCGCGGGGGAGAGGAACTGCTGCAGCAGATGGCCATGCGCCATGGTCAGCTCGACGCCGTCGAGGCCGGCTTCGACCAGGTTGGCCGCGACCTCGGCATGCGCCTCGATCACCTGGCCGATCTCGTCCTCGGTCATGGGGTGCGGCGGCGGCGCGGTCGCGGTCCAGGGCACGGCGGAGGCCGACCAGGACGGCATGCGCGCGAAATTGCCGTCTATGTGGCGTCCGAGATGGATCACCTGGCCGAACAGTTTCGTGCCTTCGGCCTGAACGGCCCTTGCGATGGCGGCGAAGCGCGGGATGGCCGCGCGATCATAGCCGTTCACGCCCTGGCGCCGGCCGAGGGAGGAGCGGTGGACGCGGATCCCCTCGAAGACGATCAGCGCGGCGCCGCCGCGCGCGCGTTCGCGGTGATAGGCGAGGTGCCGGTCCGACGGCAGGTTGTCCTCGCCGAAATTGGTGGTGTGGGCGGGGACGAGGATGCGGTTGCGGAGATCCACGCCGGCGATCCGCAGCGGGCGGAAGACATGGGGATAGTTTGAGGGATGGCGGGCCGTCCCGTCGGGCATGATCACTCTCCCTCCGCAGTCTTGACGCGGGGGCGCGCGAAGGCAACCGTGGATGTCCGGACAACAAGGCGGCGACCAGGCTGCCCGCGGGAGACGGGTCGTGATGAAGCGCAGGGACGTTCTGCTGGCGGGCGCCGGGGCCTTCGCGCTGCCCGCCTATCTGCCGCTGACCAGCGAGGGCGCGCTGGCGCAGGGCCAGGGCCGTACGCTGCTGCTCGCCGCGCCCGGCACGCCCGAGGGGTTCGACGGCGACGCGCTGCGCCCCGGTACGCAAGAGGTCGTGGTGCAGACCTATGAGGGCCTGACCCGCTACGGCCGCGTCGAGCGCGACGGCCGCACCTATCTCAACCCCTCGGTGATCGAGGGGCATCTGGCGGAACGCTGGCGGGTGTCCGACGACGGGCTGAAGTATGTCTTCACCCTGCGGCAGGGCGTGCGCAGCGCCTTCGGCAACGAGCTGACGGCCGCCGATGTCGAGTGGTCCTGGAACAAGTCGCTGGACCAGAAGCGCACTGGCGCCTTCATCGCCAGCGTGTCCAACGTCGTCGCGGTGAAGGCGCTGTCGCAGCGCGAGGTCGAGTTTACGCTGAACGCGCCGTCCTCCATCTTCCTATCGGCGCTGACGCTGTACGTCCCGGGCATCTACGACAGCGCGGAAGTGAAGAAGCACGCGACACCGGACGACCCCTGGGCGCTGCGCTGGATGGAGACCAACACCGCGGGCTTCGGCGCCTATCACCTGCGCAGCCTCCGCGCGGGCGAGCAGGCCGAGTTCGTGGCAAACCCCAACTACTTCGGCCCGCGGCCGCATTTCGACCGCGTGATCTACCGCGCCGTGCCGTCCGGCGCATCGCGCACCACGCTGCTGCGGTCCGGCCAGGTGCAGTGGATCGACCGGCCCACCGTGCAGCAGGTGCTGGACATGCAGCGCGACCGCCGCGTGAAGGTGCAGGACGTCGCGGGCCGCGCCATGGCCAGCGTGCGCATGAACTGCGCGATGCGCCCCTTCGACGACGTGCGCGTCCGCCGCGCCATGAACTACGCCACCAACAAGGAAGCGCTGAAGCAGGGCGTCTTCCTCGGCACCGGCGACATCGCGAGATCCATCATCCCACCGATCGTCGGCGGCTACGACCCCGGCTTCTTCAACTACGACTTCGACCCCGCCCGCGCCCGCGCCCTGCTGGCCGAGGCCGGCCTCTCCAACGGCTTCGAGGTGGACCTGCTCTTCTCCAACATCTGGTGGTGGGAGGAAGCGATGGCGGTTCAGTTGTCCGACCAGCTCAAGGCCGTCGGCATCAACTGCAAGGCGCAGCGCATCACGGGGTCGGATCTCCGCGCGCGCGGCGCCCCCGCGCGGCAGGACATGGCGCTGTTCACCTTCGAGGACGGGCCGATCGTGCTCGATCCCGTCTACACGCTGCAGCTCCTGGCGCGGTCGGACGGCGTGTCCAATCGCGCGAAGTACAACAGCCCCGCGCTGGATGCGCTGATCGACCGTGCGCGCACCAACCCCGACCGCGCCGTGCAGGCGGCCGCGGTGAAGGACGCGCAGAAGGTCTGGATGGAGGACGCGCCCTGGGTGCTGACGCTCTATCCCCAGACCTTCGAGGCGATGGCGCCCAACATCTCGGGCTGGGTGCCGCACCCCGACGAGCATGAGCGCTGGGTCGACCTGAAGGTGGGTTGATGCTCGCGATCGGCAGCTTCCTGGCGCGGCGCGCGCTGCTGCTGGTGCCGCTGCTGATCGCGGTCTCCTTCCTCTGCTTCATGCTGGTGCGGCTGGGTGGGCAGGACCCCGTGGCGATGCTCGCGGGTCCGACCGCGACGGCGGCCGAGATCGAGACGATCCGCCGCACCCTCGCGCTGGACCAGCCGCTCTGGGCGCAGTTCCTGACCTGGCTCGGCAAGGTCGCGCAGGGCGATCTCGGACGGTCCTGGGTGAGCAACCGGCCGGTGCTGACGGAGCTGCTGGATCGCGCGCCCGCGACCTTCGAGCTGCTGATCTACGGCGTCGCGATCGGCGCGCTGGTCGGCATTCCCGTCGGGCTCAAGGCTGCGCAGAAGGCGGACGGGATGTTCGACCAGACCAGCCGGTTCCTCTCGCTGCTCGGTTTCTCCACGCCGACCTACTGGCTGGGGCTGATGGCGCTGTTCGTCTTCTTCTACCTGCTGGGCTGGGCGCCGCCGGGCATGGGTCGGATCAACCTCATGGTGGACCCGCCGCCGCGCATCACCGGCAGCTACATGTGGGACGCGCTGCTGACGGGGAACCAGGAGGCCTTCGCCTCGGCCGCGTCGCAGCTCGTGCTGCCCGTGCTCTGCGTCGCGGTGATCTCCGCGGCACCCATCGTGAAGCAGACGCGAGCCATCGCGCTCGAGGTGCTGGCGAGCGACTATGTCCGCTATGCCCGCGCGCAGGGGCTGCCGGCGCGCGACATCAGGCGGCTGGTGCTGCGCAACGCGATGGTGCCGGTGGTGACCTTCGTGGGGACGGAGCTCGCGGGGCTGGTGGGCACGACGGCGCTGATCGAATACGTCTTCGCCTGGGGCGGGCTCGGCCAGTTCGGGCTGAACGCGATCATCCAGGGCGACTTCGCCGTGGTGCAGGGCTATGTGCTGGTGCTCGCGCTGTTCTCGGTGATGGTGTTCCTGGTGGTGGACCTGCTGGTAATGCTGCTGGAACCGCGGGCGGGGGCGCGGGCATGAGCCTCGCGCTGGAAGCGCCGCGCGCGCCGTCGATCCTGTCGCGCATCGGCGCGCGGGCGAAGGGGCTGACGCGGCGGTCGCCGACGCTCGCGGTCGGCGTCGCGATCATCCTGTTCTTCGTGGTCCTCGCGGTCTTCGCGGGCTGGATCGCGCCCGAAAGCCCGATCGCGTCGAACCCCGCGCGCGTGCTGCAGGGCCCGAGCGAGGCGAACTGGTTCGGCACGGACGGCAACGGCATGGACGTGCTGAGCCGCGTGATCCACGGCTCGCTTTACGCCTTCGGCATCGCGGTCCCCGTGGTGATCGTGGGGCTGGTTTTGGGCGTGCCGGTCGGGCTCTGGACGGGCTGGGCCGGCGGCTGGGGCGACGAGATCGTGATGCGCGGCTTCGACGCGCTGCGCGTGTTCCCCTCCATCATCCTCGCCCTTGCCGTCGTCGCTGCGGCGGGGCCGTCGTTGCTGAACGTGGTGCTGGTGCTCGGCGTGCTGGACGCGCCGGTCTATGCGCGCGTGGTGCGGGCCGAGGTGCTGTCCTTGCGCGGCGGCACCTTCGTCGAAGCCGCGGTCGCGGTGGGCAATCCGACCCGGCGCATCCTGTTCCGCCACATCCTGCCGAACGCGTTGCGCGGCGCGATGGCGCAGACCGCGGTGCGGGCGGCCTGGGCGGTGCGGATCAGCGCGACGCTGGCGTTCCTCGGCGTCGGCATCCAGCCGCCGACACCGGAATGGGGCGCGATGATCCGCCAGGGCGCGGAATACATGGTAACGGGCGAATGGTGGGTCGCGGTCTTCCCGGGCTGTGCGCTGATCCTGCTGGTGCTGGGGCTGAACATGCTGGGCGACGGCCTGGCGGACCTGCTGGACCCGCGACGCAAGGCGGCGACCCGTTGACGGCCCTGCTGGAGGTCCGTGACCTCCACACGCACTTCATCGCCTACGATCTCGACAACAACCTGCGGACGGCGCGGGCGCTGAATGGCGTGTCGTTCAGCCTGCAGCCCGGCCGCATCCTCGGCCTGGTGGGCGAGACCGGGGCCGGGAAGTCGCTGACGGCGCTGTCGCTGCTCGGCCTGCTTAAGCCGCCTGCCCGCGTCGTCGCAGGCCAGGCGCTGTTCGAAGGCCGCGACCTGCTGGCGCTGCCGGCCGAGGAACTCAACGCGCTGCGCGGCGCGCGGATCGGACTGGTGGTGCAGTCGCCCAAGTCCTCGCTCGATCCGTTGGCGCGCATCGGCCAGCAGCTGGTCCGGCTGCAGCGCGCGCACCGACAACTGTCCGAAGCAGAAGCCGAAACGCGCGCGGTCGAAGCGCTCGTCTCCGTCGGCATCCCCGACCCGAAGCGGCGCCTGCGCGCCTGGCCGCATGAGCTCTCGGGCGGGATGGCGCAGCGCGTGCTGATCGCGATGGCGCTGGTGAACGAGCCGTCCCTGCTGATCGCGGACGAGCCGACAACCGGGCTCGACGTCACGGTGCAGGCGCAGATCCTGGACCTGCTCCGGGCGCTGGCGCTGTCGCGCGGGATCGGCGCCGTCATCATCACGCATGACCTCGGCGTGGTGGCGCATTACTGCGACGAGGCCGCGGTGATGTTCGCGGGCCAGGTCGTGGAATCCGGGCCGGTCGCGCCGTTGTTCGCACGGCCGGCACATCCCTATACCCAGGCGCTGATCGCCTCGACACCGGAGCGGCTGGAGTTGCGCGCGGTGCGGCCGCAGGGATCGCCGCCGAACCTCTATGCGCTGCCGACGGGGTGCCTCTATCGCGACCGCTGCCCCGTGGCGCAGCCCGCCTGCCTGGTCGAGCCGCCGGATGTCGTGCTGGCGGACGGGCATGTCGCGCGCTGCCATTTCGCACGGGACGCGGCATGACGGCGGTGCTGGAGGTCGAGCGACTGTCGAAGCGCTTCGCCGCACCGGGCGGCGGCGTGATCGGCGCGGTGAACGACGTGTCCTTCACGCTGGCGGCGGGCGAGACGCTGGGCCTGGTCGGGGAATCCGGATCGGGCAAGTCCACGCTCGGGCGCTGCGCGCTGCGGCTGATCGCGCCGACGGAAGGCCGCGTCGTCTTCATGGGACAGGACATCTCGACGGCGCCGGAATCGCGCATGCGCGCGATGCGCAAGCACATGCAGATGGTCTTCCAGGATCCGTGGAGCGCGCTGAATCCCCGCATGACCGCGCGCGACCTGATCGAGGAGCCGTTGATGCTCCACACCAGGCTGTCACGCGCGGAGCGGCGGGACGAGGCGACGCGGCTCGGCCTGCGGGTGCGGCTGCCCGCGGCGATGCTCGACCGCTATCCCAGCGAGCTCTCGGGCGGGCAGCAGCAGCGCGTCTGCATCGCGCGCGCCATCGCGACGAAGCCCGCGCTGATCGTGCTGGACGAGCCGACCTCCTCGCTCGATCTGTCCGTGCGCGCGGGGATCCTCGACCTGCTGGCGGAGCTGAAGGAGGAGACGGGTGCCGCGATGCTGTTCATCACGCATGACCTCGGCACGCTGAAGCTGATGGCCGACCGCGTGATGGTCATGTATCTCGGCCGCGTGGTGGAGCAGGCCGCGGCGGCGGAGGTCTTCGACCGGCCGGCGCATCCCTATACCCAGGCGCTGATGTCGGCGCATCTGCCGGCGGATCCGTCGGTGAAGCTGGCGCGGCACGTGCTGAAGGGCGAGATCCCGAGCCCGATCAACCTGCCGCCGGGGTGTGGGTTCGCGAGCCGCTGTCCGGTGGCGCTGCCCGCGTGCCGGGACGCGCAGCCGCCGCTGGATGAGGTCGCCGCAGGGCATCACGCGGCGTGCATCCGCGTGCGGGATGGGGGGAATCGAATCGACGGGTAGCGCGGCGCTTGCGGCGTTGCGCTCACCCCCACCCTCCCACGCCGCTGCGCGGCTCGGGGCCCATCCCTCCCCCGCGTTGCGGGAGAGGGATCCGGTCGCTACTCCGCCGTCGCGCCGGAGGCGCGCACGACCTCGCCCCAGACGCGCAGCTCTTCCTCGATGAAGGCGGCGTATTGCGCGGGCGTCAGGTCGGGCGCGTCGGCGGTGAGTTCGGTGTAGCGCTGGCGGATGGCGGGAAGCTGCAGGATCGCCCGGATCTCGGTGTTCAGCGTCGAGACGATCGGCGCGGGCAGGTCCTTGGGGCCGGAGACACCGAACCAGGAATACGACGTGACGCCGGGCAGCCCGGCCTCGATCAGGGTGGGCAGTTGCGGCAGGAAGCGGTTGCGCTGCGCATCCGCCACCGCCAGCGCCTTCAGCAAGCCGTCGCGGATATAGCCGATGCAGGACGGCAGCCCATCCACCATCAGCCCGACATTGCCGGCGATGACGTCCGTCAGCGCGGGGCCGGAGCCGCGATAGGGGATCGGGTTCATGCGGAAGCCGCCGACCATGCCCATGCGGATGCCGGCCAGGTGCGTCGAGGTGCCGTGGCCGGAGATCGCGTAGTCCAGCCCGTTCGGGCGCGACCGGCCGAGCGCGATGAGCGCCTGGATGGTCTGCGCCTCATAGCGCGGGTTCACGAGCACGGCGGTGGAGGTCGTGGCAGCCAGCGCGATGTGGCTGAAATCCGTCATCGCGTCGTAGCGGACGTTCTTGAACAGGCTCGGCGAGATGCCGTGCGAGGCGCTGTTGGAGATGATCAGCGTGTAGCCGTCCGGCGCGGCCTGCGCGACCTGCTGCGCCGCGAGCGTCGCGCCGGCGCCGGGCCGGTTCTCCACCACCACCGCCTGGCCGAGGCGTTCGGACATGGATTGCGACAGGATGCGCGCGACGATGTCGGTGGTGCCGCCCGGCGCGAAGGGCACGATCATGCGGATCGGCCGCGCGGGCCAGGTCTGCGAGAGCGCCGGCAGCGGCAGCAGCGCGGCGCCGGCAAGCAGCGTGCGGCGGGCGAGGGTCATCGGTGCCTCCTCGGGCTTTGCGGCGAGACTAGGTGCGGGCGGGTTCGGCGTCCAGGAAGGCGGCGAAGATGGCGGCGCTGCCGGCGGGGTCGGCGGCGCCCGGTGTCTCCGCCGTGGTCGCGGCGGGCAGCAGGGCGGCGGCCCGGGCGCGCTGCGGAAATACGTTGTCGGTGCGTGCAAAGGCCAGCAGCACGGGATGCGTCAGCAGGGGCAGGCGCTGCTCCGTCGGGTGGCGCAGCGCGGCACGGTAGGGCAGCGGATAGGTCGTGCCGTTGCGGATGACCTCGACCAGCTTGGCGTGGACGGTGGCAGGCGAGGGTTCGGGGCCGTCGCGGCGGTGCGCAGGATCGCGCGCGAACCAGGGGAAGTAGCGGTGGTAGTCGCGGCACATGGCATGCGCCGCCGCCAGATACGCGCCGTCGGGATCGGGGATGATCTCCGGCGCGACGTTGCCCAGCATGCGCTGGCGCGCTTCCTCGTCGTAGAAGCCAATGCCGTCGAGGATGATACGGCGCAGGCGCGCGGGATGGCGCAGCGCGGCCTCGATCGCGACGCGGGCACCCAAGTGTGCGCCGTGGAGGTCGCAGGTCTCGATACCGAGGGCGTGGAGGAAGGCGATAAGCCAATCCGCGATGTCCTCGACCTCGGGGCGGGCGATCGGCAGCGCGTCGCTGTCGCCGCAGCCCGGCATGTCTGGCACGATGATGGCGCGCGTTGCTGCCAGCACGCGTGCGATGGGCAGCAGCGACGCGCCATTGGCCGCGCCGCCATGCAGCATGACGAGCGGCGTCCCGCCCGCGCCGCCCTCGCGGTAATGCACCTGACCCGTGTCGAGGTCGGCGAAGCGGCGCTTCACGAGGCAGCGTGCCGCGCGGCGAGCCAGCCGAAAGTGAGCCCGCGCATCAGCGACATGCCGGCCTGGTAGCCCGCGCCGGATTCGGTCGGCGCCGCGGTGTTGCCGCAGGCATAGAGGCCGGGGATGGGGCGGCCGCGCACATGCTGCACGCGGGCGTCGGTGTCGGTGAGAAGCCCGGCGGAGGAAATGGCGCCGAGCTTGAGGCGCACGGCGCAGAAGGGCGGCTCCGCGATGGTGCCGAGGTTGGGGTGCGCGGCGTGCGGATCGCCGGCGGTGGAGCGCGCGAAGGCGGAGGAGCCGCGGCCGTGGTCGGGATCCTCGCCGCGCGCCGCGCCATCGTTGAAACGCGCGACGGAAGCTGCCAGCGTCGCGGGATCCAGGCCGATCCCCGCGGCCAGCGCGTCCAGGCTGTCGGCGCGCGTCACCCAGTCCGGCAGCAGCGCGCCGGGCGGGCGGCGGGCGAAGCTGTAGCGGCGGCAATACTGCCCGTCGAAGATCATCCAGGCCGGCAGGTTGGGGTGGCGGTGCGTCGCGAGGTCGAAGCGCGTCAGCGCCGCGACGACGCGCTGGAACTGGCTTTCGTCGCAGAAGCGCTGCGCCTGGTCGTTGACGACGATGCTGTGGGGGTAGGAGAGGCCGCGCAGCCCAGCGCTGAAGAAGACGCGCTCGTTCGGGTCATCAGGGGACGGAATGCCGTAGCCCACGAGCATCGCGAGGTTGTTCGGCACGCGCCAGGTCGCGGCGCCGATCTCGGTGCCCATCGTCATGCCGTCGCCCTCGACGGAGCGGGGGAAGATGTTCATCCAGTCCGGCAGGCCCTCGAAGCGGTTCACGAGGTCGGGATTGCCCTCATAGCCGCCGGTCGCCAGCACCACGCCGCGGCGCGCGACGATCCGCACGGGCTTGCCGTCCTGCGTGCCGCGGATCCCGGTGACGCGGCCGTCCGTGGTGAGCAGTTCGTCGGCCCGAAAGCCCGCGAGGATCGGGACCTGCGCGTCAATCAGCGCGCGCAGGAACTGCCCTACCAGCGCGGGGCCGGCGGCGAGCAGGCGGCGCTCGCGGCGGCCGGCGATCTCTTCCTCCGGCCAGTGCTGTCGCGCGCCCAACCCGCCCCAGGCGATCGCGTCGCCCCAGCTGACGCCGGCCTCGTTGTGCACGCCCTCCTCCAGTCGGTCGCCCCAAGGTGCGATGGCGTCGCGCGCGATCGGCATGGCCTCCACCATGCGGCCATCGGCGGAGCTGCCCTCGGCCTGCGGGTAGTAGTGGTCGGGCAGGCCGCGCAACAGGCGGAAGGGCACGCGCGTCGCGAAGTCGCGCAGCGCGACATGCGAGTTCTGCAGGAAGGCGTCCACCATCGCGGGCAGCGCGTAGCCGCCACCGAGGAAGGTCGCGTAGGTCCGCGCGGCGTCCAGGCTGTCGGTCAGGCCGGCCTCCGCCATCAGGTGGTTGCCAGGCACCCAGAGCCCGCCGAGCGATGCCGCCGTGGCGCCGCCCAGCTTCCGCGACTTCTCCACCATGACCACGCGGAGGCCGCGCAGCACGCCCGCCAGCGCCGCGCCGCAGCCCGCGGCGCCGCTGCCAGCGACCACAAGGTCCGTTTCGATCTCCACGCAGGGCGCCCTTTCTCCTCGCCGCGATCTTGACGCGGCGGGCGTGGCTGGCAAGCCTCGGCTCCGGTCGAGGGAACGACGGCATGCACGCGAAATACCCGACGCTGTTCAGCCCGCTGCGCATCGGCCCGAAGGTCGCGCGCAACCGAAGCTGGATGAGCGCGCATGCCACGCTGCTGGTAAAGGGCCATGTCTTCACCGACGCGCATGTCGCCTATTACGCGGAACGCGCGCGGCACGGCGTCGCCGTCATCACGATGGAAGCGATGGCGGTGCACGAGACATCCCTGCCCTACCGTGGCAAGGCGCTGTCCTTCGACCCGCGGATGGTGCCGGAATATCGCAAGATCGCCGCGGCGGTGCAGGCGCATGGCACGCTGCTTCTGGCGCAGCCGTGGCATCGCGGGCGGGAGACGAACAGCGTGGCTTCGGGCCATCCCGTCTGGGCGCCGTCGGCGGTGCCCTGCGCGGTCTATCGCGAGATGCCGCATGTCATGACCACCGCCGACATCGACGCGATCCGGGAGGGCTACCGGCTGTCGGCACGCTACGCGCGCGAAGGCGGGCTCGACGGCGTCGAGGTGCATTCGATGGCGCATGGCTACCTGCTGAATCAGTTCCTGAGCCCCGCCACGAACCACCGCAACGACGCCTTCGGCGGCAGCCCGGAGAACCGGCTGCGCCTGGTGATGGAGATCATCCAGGCCACGCGCGAGGAATGCGGCCGCGACATGATCGTCGGCGTGCGCATCAACAGCGACGACGGGCATGAGGGCGGGCTGCGGCCCGCGGATTGGGCGGAGATCGCGGGGCGCATGACAGCGTCCGGGCTGATCGACTACGTCTCCTGCAGCCACGGCACCTATCTCAACCGGATGCTGATCTACCCGACCTCGCCGGAGCGGCACGGCTTCCAGATGGAGGCGACGCGCCAGGTGCGCGCTGCCGTAGGCGGCGTTCCGGTCGTCGGCGTCGGCCGCATCGTGACGCCGGAGGAGGCGGAGCGGCACCTCGCCGCCGGGGACTGCGACATGGTGGCGATGGCGCGCGCGCTGATCGCCGATCCGCAATGGGTGGCGAAGGCGGAACGCGAGGAAGCGCAGGATATCCGGCCCTGCGTGGGAGCCAACTGGTGCATGACCTCGATCTTCGCCCAGGCCCCGATCGCCTGCATCCACAACCCCGCCGCGGGGAACGAGACGGAGCTGTCGGAGACGACGCTGCTGGCGACCACGAAGCCGAAGGACATCGCGGTGGTGGGCGGCGGGCCCGCGGGAATGCGCGCGGCGCTGACGGCGGCGAAGCGCGGGCATCGCGTGACGCTCTACGAACGCCAGGCGGAACTCGGCGGGCAGGTGCGGCTGTGGTCGAGGGCGCCAAGCCGCGTGGAGCTTCTCGGCATCGTGGACTGGCTGCAGGCGCAGGTTGCGAAGGCTGGCGTGACGGTGAAGCTGCAGACCGTGGCGACGGAGGAGATGCTGCGCGCAGCGGGGCATGACGTCGTGATCGTCGCGACCGGCGCGCGCGGGCTGCGGCATGGCTGGACGCCGCTGCGGCCGGAGAAGTGGGACGGCAGTGCGGTGGTGCCGGGGACGGACCAGGCGAATGTCTATTCCTACCTCGAGGCGCTGCTCGAGGCCACGCCGCTGGGCGGGCGCGTGCTGGTCTATGACGGGCTGGGCGGGCGGCAGGGCATGGTAACGGCGGAGTATCTCGCGGCGAACGGCGCGAAGGTGGAGTTCGCGACCTGGCTCGGCCAGGCGGCGCCGGACCTCGCGGGCAGCCGCGACCGGGGCAAGACCTTCGGCATGCTGCGGCGGATGGGCGTGCGCTTCTCGACGGACCTGGAACTGGTCGCGATCGAGGGCGGGACCGTCACGTTGCGCGACCTCTACACGAAGGAGGAGGAGCTGCGCGAGGGCATCGACAACGTCGTGCTGGTGCTGGGGGCGGAGGCGCAGGATGCGCTGTTCCACGCGCTGAACGGCACGATGGAGGTTAAGCTGATCGGCGATGCGCTCGCGCCGCGCCGGGCCGATGCCGCGATCCGCGAAGGCGAGATCGCGGCGCGGGCGATCTGAGACAGGAGAACACGCGAATGCCGATGACGCCCGAAGGCGAAGCCGAGCTGAAGAAGATCCGCGACGTGCGCGGCTATACGCTGCCGCTGCATGAGATGCTGGCGGAGTGCAATCCGGAATTCCTGCGGCGCTATGGCGAGCTGGCGAGCCATGTGATCTTCGGGCCGCCAGAAGGGCGCGCGCTCGATCTCAAGACACGCTTCCTCGTCATGGTCGGCATCACCACCGCGGTGAAGGGCGATCGCGAGGGCATCGAATGGGCGTCGAAGCGCGCGATGCAGTACGGCGCGAGTTTCGAGGAAGTGGTGGAGGCCGCGTTCCTGGCGGGCCTGCCCGCGGGCATGCCGGCCTTCGAGGGTTTTTGTCGCGCAATGCAGGAGATGCGCGAAGGCAAGGGCTGGGTCCCGCAGAAGGACGCGGAAGACTGATCCGGGACGAGCCCTGCGACGTCGCGATCGTCGGCGCCGGGGCTTCCGGCGCAGCGGCGGCGATGGTGCTGGCGGAAGCGGGACTGCGCGTGGTGTGCCTGGAGCAGGGCGGGTGGCTCGATCAGCGCGCGTCGCCGTCATTGGGACCACGCTGGGAGGAGGCGCTGCAGACGACCTTCCACATCAATCCGAATGTGCGGCGCCTGGCGTCGGACTATCCCGTCGTCGAGGACGACACGCCGATCAAGCCGGCGCTCTACACGGGCGTCGGCGGGTCCACGCTGCGCTGGGGCGCGCATTTCCCGCGGATGCGGCCGAGCGATTTCCGGGAATGGCCGATCGCCTACGACGATCTCGATCCGTATTTCGACGCGGTGGACGAGGTGACGGGCGTCGCGGGGCTGCAGGGCGATCCCGCCAATCCACCGCGGCGCGCGCCTCGGCAGGCGCCGTTGCCGCTGGGGCCGGGACCGGCGCGCCTGGCAGCGGCGTTCGATCGGCTGGGCTGGCACTGGTGGCCGTCGGATTCCGCGGTGCTGACGGAAGCGCGCGAGGGACGCAAGGCCTGCAATCTCTGCGGCCCTTGCGGCGTCGGGTGTCCGCGGCATGCGCGGGCCTCGGCCGATGTGACGTGGTGGCCGCGCGCGCTGGCCGCTGGCACTGATTTGCGCGCGCAGGCGCGGGTGTTGCGGGTGGAGCCGGGGCGCGTGGTCTATGTGCGCGACGGCGAGAAGCGCGTGCAGCCCGCGCGCGCGGTGGTGATGGCCGCGAGCGGGCTCGGCACGCCGCGGCTTCTGCTGGCCTCCGGGCTCGGGGGATGGGCGACGGGGCGGCACCTCATGCACCACCCCACGGCGATCGTGACGGGGCTATTCGCGGATCGGCTCGACGGCCACAAGGGGCCCTTCGCCTGCGCGCTCTTCAGCCAGGAATTCATCGAGGACGATCCCGCGCGCGGATTCCGTCGGGGCTACCAGATGCAGGCGCTTCGCGGCGGGGGCCCCGTCCAGACCGCGCTCGGCGGCTACATGGCGCGCGTGCCCTGGGGGCGCGGGCATCACGCGCGCTTCGTCGCGACCTTCGGGCATTCCGTCAGCGTCACCATCACCGCCGAGGATCTGCCGGACCCGGAGAACCGCGTGACGCTGGACGATCGCGTGACGGATTCGGACGGGCTGCCGGCACCGCGGCTGCATTACCGGCTGGACGACAATGCGCGCGCGATGCTGGCGCATGGCGTGGACCGCGCGAGCGAGGTTCTGCGCGAGGCCGGGGCAACGGAGATCGTGGTGAACCCGCTGGTCGCGGCGGCGGGATTCCATTTCCTCGGCACGGCGCGGATGGGCCGTGATGCCGCTACGAGCATCGTGGACGCGGAGTGCCGGATGCACGGCGCGAAGGACATCGTGGTGGTGGATGGCAGCGTCTTCGCGACGGCCGGCGCGGTGAACCCGACGCCCACGATCCAGGCGATCGCGCTGCGGGCTGCGACGCGGCTCGCGGCCAGGCTGAAGGGAGAGGCGTGATGCTGACGGCACTGCTCGACACGCTGCTGCCGGGGGACACGGACTGGCCGTCGGCGGGATCGCTGGACGGGATCGACCTGGCGACAGAGGCGGCGCCGGTGATTGCCGCGCTGCCGGCGGGCTTCGTCGCTGGTGACGAAGAGACGCTGCGGGCGGTGGAAGCAGCGCAGCCCGCGGCGTTCGAGCGGTTGGTGTCCGCCGTCTACCTAGCCTACTACACGCACCCCGCCGTGCGCGCGGTGCTGGAAAGCGTGACGGGCTACGAGGCGCGGCCGCCGCAGCCGCTGGGTTATGAGTTGCCGCCCTTCGACGAAAGCCTGCTGGAGACTCAGCGGAAACGCGCGCCGTTCTGGAGGCCGGCGTGAGGACGCTGAGGCTGAAGGCGGAACCGGCGACAGTCGCAACTATCGCGCCCTTCGGGACGCTGCTGTCGCCGGAGGCGGAGGCGCCGGTGATCCGGAGCCCGTTCTACGGAGACACGGTCGCGATCAGGAAGCCAGGGCGCTTTGTCGGCGACGACACGCTGGAGATCTCGGTCGCGACCATCGAGCGGCGGGCGATGCGCGTGTCGTGGATGGAGAGGCACTTCCTGCACACGCAGAGCTTCTTTCCGCTGGGGACGCCCTTCGCGATGGTGCTGGCGCCGCCTGGCGAAGGCGAGTTGCCGGATCTGGAGGCGGCGCGGGCGTTCCTGTTCGACGGCAGCGCCGGGCTGATGCTGCATCTCGGCACCTGGCACGAGTTTCCCTTCGCGGTGGGGGATGTCGCGAATGTCTGCATCCTGATCAGGCGAGATACGGCGCGGGATCTAACGATGAAGGTGGGGAACGAGGCGCGGGGGCCGGATCTGGATAAGAAGGATATCGTGGGGCGGATGGGAGTGGGGATCGACGTGGTGGTTTAGGCGGCGCTCACCCCCACCCTCCCGCGCCGCTGCGTGGCGCGGGGCCCATCCCTCACCCGCAAGCGGGAGAGGGATTCAGCTTTGCGGGAGGGGGTATTCCTTCAGTTCCTTCGCGTACTCCTCCTCCACCTCCACCCGCGTGACGTGGAGGAAGCGCGCCAGGCCGACATAGATGCCGCAGGTCAGCAGCAGTTCGGTCAGGCGTTCCTCGTCGAGGAAAGCGCGCAGCCCCGACAGCGCGGCGTCGGCGACGTCGCCGACTTCCGCGATTGCCTGCGCGGCGCGGCGGATGGCGCGGGTCTGGGGGTCCAGCGCGGTGTCGTCGTTCGTGGAAATCGCGCGAAGATCGGACTCGGTGACGCCGAAGGTGCGGCCGATCTTGACGTGGTGCGACCATTCATAGGCCGAGCGCACGGACCAGGCGATCTGCAGGATCGCGACCTCGCGCAGACGCGGATCCAGCCTGCTCTCGTGCCGGATCTGGTTGGCTAGGACCTGGAAGGCGCGCGTGATGCCGGGCGCGTTGACCATGGCGCGGTAGATGTTGACGGGACGGACCAGCAGGTCGCGGTCCTCGGGCCGCAGATCGGCGGCGTCGCGATAGGGCAGCCTTGCCAACGAAACCTCCTCAGGCTGGCGGCGTCGCGCCGGTGCGTTCGACAATCATGCGGTAGTGCTCCGGCCGGCGGTGCCGGGCGAAGTTGAAGATGCCCTGCTTAATCGGCGTCGCGGCATCGAGGTCGCAGCGCGCGACGACCAGCTCGTCGGCCTCGGTGAGGGCCTGGGCCACGATCTCGCCCGTCGGCGCAATGATGCAGGAACCGCCGATCTGACCGATGCCTTCCTCGATGCCGGCCTTGGCGACGCCGACCACCCAGCACCCGTTCTGGTAGGCGCCGGCCTGCATGGAGAGCGCGTTGTGGAACTCCGCCAGCCGGTCGTGCTGCGGCGTCGTGGGATCGTGGCGCGGCGTGTTGTAGCCCAGCAGCACCAGCTCCGTGCCCTGCAGCCCGAGCACGCGCCAAGCCTCCGGCCAGCGGCGATCGTTGCAGATCATCATCCCGACGACGCCGCCGAAGGCGCGCCAGGCCGGCCAGCCGAGGTCGCCGACCTCGAAGTAGCGCTTCTCCAGGTTCTGGAAGGGGCGCCAGGGCTCGTGGTCCGCGTGGCCGGGCAGGTGGATCTTGCGGTACTTGCCGATCATCGCGCCGTCGGGGCCGACCAGAACAGCGGTGTTGAAGCGGCGCTTGCGGCCGGCGTCGCGCGCGATCTCGCAATAGCCGAGGTGGAAGCCGATGCCGAGACGCTTCGCCTCCGCGAAGAGCGGCGCGGTCTCGTTGGACGGCATCTCCTGCTCGAACCAGGCATCGAGCTCGGCCTCGTCCTCGATCCACCAATGCGGGAAGAAGGCGGTCAGCGTCGCCTCGGGGTAGACGATGAGCTGGCAGCCCATGGCGGCGGCGTCGCGCATCAGGACGATGAGCCGCTCCACCACGTCGCGGCGGGAACGGCTGCGCTGGATCGGGCCCATCTGCGCGGCGGCAATGGTGAGGATGCGGGGCATGGGTTCTCTCCTGCGCGCGCAGGATAATCGCGCCGCGGCGGTTTGTGCAGCAGGCGGGGATTTGGCAGCATCGCGTGCATGCCCCGACAGATCCGGCTGAACGCCTTCGACATGGCCACCCCCGGCCACATCCAGCAGGGGATGTGGACGCATCTCCGCGACAATGCGCGCCACTACAACCGGCTCGATCACTGGACGGACCTGGCCAAGCGGCTGGAGCGGGGGCTCTTCGACGGGCTGTTCCTGGCCGATGTGCTCGGCATCTACGACGTCTATGGCGGCAGCCCCGATGCGGCGCTGCGCGCAGCGGCGCAGGTGCCGCTGCTCGATCCGATGCTGACCATCCCGGCGATGGCCGGCGTGACGACGCATCTCGGCTTCGGCGTGACGTCGAACACGGCCTACGAGCCGCCCTATCTCTTTGCCCGCCGGATGAGCACGCTCGATCACCTGACCGACGGGCGGATCGGCTGGAACATCGTCACGGGCTACCTCGACAGCGCGGCGCGCGCGCTCGGCTACGACCAGCAGATGGCGCATGACGACCGCTATGACCTGGCGGACGAGTACATGGACGCGGTCTATGCGCTGTGGGAAGGCAGCTGGGCGGACGACGCGGTGAAGCGCGACACCGCGGGCCACCTCTTCACCGATCCCGCGCGGGTGCGCCGGATTGCGCATCACGGCCGGCAATACAGGATCGAGGCGATGCATCTCTGCGAGCCCTCGCCGCAGCGCACGCCGGTGCTCTACCAGGCCGGCGCGTCCGATCGCGGGCGGCGCTTCGCCGCTACCCATGCGGAATGCGTGTTCGCTAACGGCACCGCGCCGGCGGTGGTGCGGCGGATCGTGGACGACATCCGCGCCCGCGCGGCGCCACGGCCCGTGCAGGTCTTCGCCGGCGCGACCGTCGTGGTGGGACGGACCGAAAAGGAAGCGCGCGACCTACTGGCGGACTACGCCTCGCACGCCGATGCCGAAGGCACGCTGGCCCACGCCTCCGCCTCGCTCGGCATCGATTTCTCCCGATATGGCATGGACGAACCCGTGCAGGCCGGGCCGACGCAGGCCATCCGGTCGAATGTCGAGGCGATGGCCAAGGTCGCCGGACCAGCCTGGACCAAGCGCAAGCTGCTGGAACAATCCGTCCTCGGCAGCCGCCAGCCGCCGATCGTCGGCGATCCCCGCCAGGTCGCGGATGCGCTGCAGCGCTGGGTGGAGGAAGCCGATGTGGACGGCTTCAACCTCTCCCGCACCGTCATGCCGGAGTGCCTGGACGCCTTCGTGGACCTTGTGGTGCCGGTGCTGCAGGAGCGGGGCCTCTACAAGACGGCCTACGCGCCGGGCACCTACCGCGAGAAGCTGTTCGGCGCGGCGCGCCTGCCCGACGGCCATCCCGCCGCGGCGCATCGCTGGCGGTGACGCGCCGGCCTGCCGGCGAACGAGGGCCGCGCGAGGTAAGTTCCTCACGCAGGCGTGGCCATACGCATCGCAACGACCGTCCCGAACCGCTTCCCCTTCGTCGCGCCGCCGCGTTGGGTGGGCGCGATCCAGCACGGGAGACGGCGCATGGCGGACGGACGTGGTCGGGCGGAAGTGGACGCGCCCTTCTTCGAGCAGCCGAAGGGGCCGGTCTTCACCGCGCATGAAGAGGCCGAGAGCCGCCTGCGGTGGGAGAGCGCGAAGCGCCGGCAGGAACAGATCGGGCCCGCGCCACGCGACCTCGCGGGGTTCGGCCTGCTCGCCGCGGCGCTGCTCGGCCTCGGCCATGTCGAGACGTCCTGGCGGGCGGGCGACGCGGCGTCCGCTTCGCGCCCCTTTGGCTGGGATTTCGAGCCCGGCCTGACCGACGACGTCGCGATCCGCGAAGCCGCGGCGACGCGTGGCGATGGCGGGATCGCGGAAGCCGGCGTGACCGGCGCGCTGCCCATCCTGACAGCGGCGAGCGGTGCCGAGCCGATCATGCCCCTCGCCGCCAACGGTCATGCGATCGTGCTGCCGATTGCGGCGGCTGCCGACATGGCAGTCGCGCCGCTCGGCGCGGCCACGCCGGAAACGCTGGCCGCCGCCTTGCCCGCGCTCGCCGTGGTGGAGTTGCCGCCGGTCACGCCGGTCCTTGCCGCCGAGGCCGCGCCCGCGCCGAGCATGGCGAGCGTCGCGCTTCATTGGACACCGCCCGTCGAGGCGGCGTCGGGCGCGCCGCCCTCGGCCGTGCCGGTGACGCCGGTCGTCGTCGCAGCGGCGAGCGCGCCGATGGACGTGGTCATGGACGTGACGGCCGGCAGTTCGGCGCCGGCGCAGCGGGCGGGGGATGCCGCGCCCGAAGGCCATGCGCCTGGCCTCGCCGTGGCCGCGGCCCAGCATACCGAGGAGGCCGCGGCCATCGCCGTCGCCTCGGCGGGGACCGGTCCCGCACACGGGCAGGCCAGGGCGGAGGCGTCGCCCGCGCCCGCTGTCGCATCGGGCCAGCAGGCGGAGGATTCGTCGCACGGTCCCGGCCTCGCGCCCGGGCATGACAAGACGGATGCGACGCCGCCGGGACAGGCCGTTGCCGTGGCGGCGGCGGCGACGCCGCCGGGTCAGGCCGTTGCCGCGGCGGCGCAGGCGGATGACGGGTCGCATGGGCTCGGCCTCGCGCTCGGGCATGACAAGGCGGCGACGCCGCCGGGTCAGGCCGTTGCCGCGGCGGCGCAGGCGGATGACGGGTCGCATGGGCTCGGCCTGGCGCTCGGGCATGACAAGGCGGATGCGACGCCGTCCGGACCGGCGGTGGTCACGGTCGCGCAGTCGGATGGCGTGCTCGGCCTGGCGCTCGGCCATGACAAGGCGGATGCGACGCCGTCCGGACCGGCGGTGGTCGCGGTCGCGCAGGCGAATGACGCGTCGAACGGGCTCGGCCTCGCGCTCGGCCATGACAAGGCGGATGCGACGCCCGGCGTCTCGCTGGCGGCCACCGATGCGGCAGCCGGCGGCGCGGCGATCGCTACCGCGTCGCCCGTCGCCACCGCGGCGACCCTGGACAGGCCGGTGGAGATCGCGGCCGTCGAACCGGCGATCGTGGCCGCGCCGATGCCGGAGGACCCCGTCGCGGTGCTCGGCTTCGCGCCGGATCCGGCGCCGACGGGGCTGTTCCGCGTGCTGGCCGCGCGCTACGAGCAGGGCGGCGACCTGCCGCCCGGCCTCGCCGCGAAGCTGGACGTCGCGGCGCTGGACGACCACGCCGCGGCTGTCACGCCGCAGCACGGCCACCACGACGCGCTGCTGGGATAGCGCGCCCGGGGCGCGTCAGTACGGCGTCCTGTCCTGCTTCGCCGTCCAGGCCTGGAAGACCTCCAGCGCCTCGGCGGCGAGCAGGCGGCGCATCGCCAGGCTGCGCGCCTCGATGGGCTTCGGCACCTCGTCGTAGATCCACTGGTCGTCGAAGCCGATCGCCGCGGCGTCGTCGCGCGCATTGGCGTAGAACACCGCGTCCAGCCGCGCCCAGTAGGCGGCCGCCAGGCACATCGGGCAGGGCTCGCAGCTCGTGTAGAGCACGGCGCCCCGGAGCTCGCGCGATCCCGCCGCGATGCAGGCGCGGCGGATCGCCACGATCTCCGCATGCGCGGTCGGGTCATTGGTGGAGGTGACCTGGTTCCAGCCCTCGGCGATCACCCGTCCGTCCTGCACGACGACGGCGCCGAAGGGGCCGCCCCTGTTGTCCTCCATGCCCTGGCGCGACAGCGCGATGGCCTGGCGCATGAAGTCGTCGTGGCTCGGCATCGCTGCTTCCCGGCTTCACGGGGGGCGCGGACCGCCCCACATTCCGGTCCGGAGGTATCTGCATGACCCTGGCCCTGTCCATCCTGGACCAGTCCACCGTCGCGTCGGGCCGCACGCCGGCCGAGGCGATACGGGAGACGCTGGCGCTGGCCAGGCTCGCGGACCAGTGGGGCTACCGGCGCTACTGGCTGGCCGAGCACCACAACAGCGCGTCGCATGCCGGCACGGCGCCGGAGATCCTGATCTCGGCGATCGCCGCGACGACGCAGCGCATCCGCGTGGGGTCCGCGGGCGTGATGCTGCCGCACTATTCCGCGCTGAAGGTCGCGGAGCAGTTCAAGGTGCTGGAGGCGATCGCGCCGGGGCGCATCGACCTCGGCGTCGGGCGCGCGCCGGGGTCGGACGGGCGGACGGCCTTCGCGCTCAATCCCAATGCCAACGAGGCCGCGGACCGCTTCCCGCAGCAGCTGCAGGAGCTGCTGGGCTGGCTCGGCGAGGGGCTGCCGGCGAACCATCCCTTCGCCCGCGTCGCGGCGCAGCCTGAGGGGCCGACGACGCCGGAGGTCTGGGTGCTGGGCAGCTCCGATTTCGGCGCGCAGCTCGCGGCGTATTTCGGCCTGCCCTACTGCTTCGCGCATTTCATTACCGAGGGGCGCGGCAGCGAGGAGGCAATGGCGATGTACCGTGACGGGTTCCGACCGCATCCCGGACGGCTGCAGGGACCGCATGGGGCGGTCGCGGTCTTCGCGCTGACAGCGGGGACCGAGGCCGAGGCGTTCCGCCTGTTCCGCTCGCGCGAGCTCTGGCGGCTGTCGCGCGACCGCGGGATCTTCCCGCCGCTGCCGAGCGTGGAGGAGGCCGAGGCCTACGCCTACTCCGAGGAGGAGAAACTGCGGCTCGAGGCCATGCGCCGGCGCGCGATCGTCGGCGCGCCGGAGCAGGTGGTGGCGAAGCTGCGCGACGTCGCGGCGGCGCATGGCGCGGCGGAGGTAGCGGTGCTGACGCCCTGCCACGACCCGGTCGCGCGGCAGGCGAGCTTCCGGCTGCTGGCGGAGGCGAATGCGGGGATGCGGGCAGCGGCGTAGCGCGCGGGGAGGGGGTCGGAGGGGCGGAGAGAGAGCGAATTACCTACACGGCACGAGGCGGATGTTCTCGACCTGGGCGTCGAGGCGGGCGCCGGTGTCCTCGACATCCGCGGAGATCGTGAGGTCCTGCAGCGCGGGGACGCGGTCACCGCCGAAGGCGGCACGCCAGTCGGCGCCAAGGTCCACCCTCTCCTCCACCCATTGCCCGCGCGGCGCTTCCGCGGGGCGCAGGACGCGCAGCTGCGTCAGGCCGCTGGTCCAGGGGCTGGGGAAGAAACCCTGCGGCCGCCCCTGCCCCTCGCGCCCGGTGCCGCCATAGACATAGCTCAGCGCGCTGCGCGGCAGGTTGAGCGGACCGGCCGAGGCCTGCGCGACGGCGTGCTGGGTGCGCAGCACGAAGCCGGCCTGCGGGCCGAAATCGGCGAAGCCGATGGTGATCGCGATGGCGCGGTCGTCGCCGCCCTTGCGGCTGAGGTCGGTCGCTGGCGGCCCGGCATCCACGCGCCAGCGCCAGGCGAGGCAGCTCGCCTCGCCGGACAGGGGGCGGGAGATGAAGGCGCCCTGCCCCTGCCCGCGGATGCGCACGCCGCCGGACTGCGTGGCGCTGAAATCGGCGGGACGGATGCCGTGCCAATCGACCTTGCGCCAGCCCTGGGCGGCGATGTCGGGCGGGGTCTGGCCAGGAGATGCCGCGCCGCCCAGCAAGGGGGCGGCGGCAAGGACGGCGAGGGCCGGGGGGACTCGTCGCATGGCGCGCTCATGACGCAAAGCTGGCCCGCAAGTCCAGCATGATTCGCGCGTAAGCTTCACGTGAGGCGGCGTGGCGCTGCGCACCTGCCCGGGCCGCGGGCAGGGCGCGTGCCGAAGCGCCCTCAGCGGGGCAGCCGCGCGAGGGTGTTGGCCTCTGCCGCGGCGACCATGGCGGCCGCGTCCTCGGCGAGCAGCAGCCGCTCGGCGACAAGACGATCGGCGCTGGCCCTGACCGCGGCCACATAGGTGGCCTGGTCGGGCCAGCGTTCCTCGATGGAGGGGCGCGGGTCGCTGGCGGCCAGCCGCTCGGCGCGCGTCGCGGCGAAGGGGATCATGCTTCCTGTGTTGGTGCAGAGCGCGCCCTCCCCGAACCCGGCGCTGCGGGGGTTCCAGCCGGTATAGCTCGCGCGCGGAGCCTCGATGACAGGCAGGCGGATGCCGGCGACCGCGTTGCCGTCGGCGTCGACGCGCGGGAAGAGGATGGGGTAGCGGCCGACAACCTCCGGCGGGTTCTTCGAGAGATCGAGCAGCGGCGCCGGCGTCCAGGAGGTCAGCCGCGACAGGCCCGGGATGGCGGGATAGGCGGCCGCCGCGACCAGCGTGCCCTGGGAGAGCATCGGAACGCGCGACGAAGGCGGCTCAACGCCCTCGCGCACCCAGGCCTCGAGCGCGACCATCAGCGCGCGCATCGGCGCGCCGGCCTGCAGCGGGTTGACCGGCATCTGACACATCGGGTTGCGCGCCATCACGGCCTCGGCGGCGGCGTAGTGCGGATGGCCCGTCATCATGAAGCCACGCACCTCGGGCGGCAGGTCGAGATGCCGGCCGGCCGCGTCGGTGTAGGTGAGGCTGCCCCGCGCGCCCCAGAACTCGAACTCGCTGTCGGTCTGGAAGATGCGGGGGCAGGTGCCGGAGATACGGCAGCGCCTGAGCAGCCCGTCCCGCGCGCCGGTCAGGGGGTCCGCCGACATCGCATAGGCGAAGGGGAACTGGTCGGCGGGATAGAGCCGATCCGTGTGGTCGGACGGGTTGCGGCCGGGCTGCGCGAAGCGGGCGTTCATGAAGGTGCGACGCGCGCCGGGGATGTGCGGAACCAGCGCGTCGAAGACCTGGCGGCCGCGCGTGTCCTCGTTGAAGCCGAGATACAGGAAGTCGCGCAGGAAGCGGCCGGATTGCGAGACGCCGAGCGAGGTCGCGACCTGCACCGTGCTGCGCCCGTTCTGCGCCAGCGGGTTGGCATCGCTGCCGTCGCGGCGGAGGAACGCGGTGACGTCGCGGAAGCCCGCGAAGCCCATCCCCAGCACCAGCGGATCGCGCGCGGTGTAGGTCATCTCGTAGACCGCGCCGGCGTCAAAGCCGGCCGGGCGCGTGATCTCCACGCGGTCGCCGTCGAGCAGGCGGAACGACATTCCCTGCGGCTGCTGGCGCGGGTCTTCCTGGCGCGCGCGCACCGTCAGCACGACGGAAACCGGGTCGGCAACGGGATAGGTGAGCTGCGCGACGGCGGGGTTCTGGGTGTTGTCGAAGACGAACTCCTCGCGCGCGGGGCCCGTGATGCCCGACACGCGGGGAACGTCCACGCGCATCCCCGGGCTCGGCGTCCAGTCGCCCTGCCAGCCGATCCAGGCGAGGGCGTAGCCCTGGCGGAACGTCCAGCCGTTGCCGGCATCGGCCGCCTGTTCCTGGCGCGGGGTGGCGCCGGCCGAGGTGTCGTTCAACAGCTGCGTGATGATGCGGCGGCCGCGGTTGGGCGGTTCGACCAGCAGCGTGCCGTTGCCGCGGGAGAGGTCGGCGGGGCGGAAGAGAATGACGTCCGCGGTCGCCTCCACCCTGCCCTGCGCGTTGCGCGGCGCGCGGTCGAGGTCGGCGATGACGGCGTTGCGGGGATCAGCGGGGTCGAGCGCGATCGTGGCGCGGGCGCGGATCTCGACATAAGGGCCAACATTGCCGAAGGCGCGGCCCTCCAGCGCGGGTCGCGGCGGCTGGGTGAGCTCGAAGCGAAGGAGTTCGGCCCTGGCGGGCTGCGCGAGCGCGAGCGCGCCGGCCAGGATGGCGAGTTTCCGCATGGCGTTTCCGTCCCTGTCCGTCCGGGGAAGCCTCGCCCTTGCGCGAAGACGGTTCAAGTCCCGAGGCGGTCGGCGATCCAATCCTCGCGCTCGATGACATACAATAGGTGCGGGCGGATCGGATGGCCCTCCGGGATCCGCGGGTGATCGAAGATCCCGACGCGCCGCATGCCGAGCTTCTCCATGAGGCGCCAGGAGGGCTCGTTGCCCGGCGGCGTCCAGGCGTGGATGCGCGGCAGGCCGGCGGGGCCGAAGGCATGGGCCAGCGCGAGGCGGGCGGCTTCCTCGGCCAGGCCCCGGCGCTGGGCGCGGGTGGCGATGCGCCAGCCGATCTCGTGGCCCGGCGCGAAGGCGGCCTCGAACATGATGGGCTGGATGCCGACGACGCCGACCAGGCCCTCGCCCGGGAGGTCCACGGGCCAGAAGCCGTACCCGTGGTCGCCGAAGAGCCCGGCGATGCGGGCGGCCCAGGCGTCGGATTCCGCGCGATCCATCACGTTCAGGAAATGACGCATCGCCTGCGCGTCGCCGTTGATGGCGAAGAGCGGGTCGAGATCCTCGGGCAGGCGCCAGGGGCGCAGCGTGACGCGGGGGCCGCGCAGCGTGACGGGGTCGGGCATGGCGTCATCCTGCCATGCTTGGCCCCGTGGGTCGCGGGGACTAGTTTCGCGGCACGAGGAGCCCCACCCGCATGACCCCGATCACCTTGGAGGCGATGGCCGAGATCGTGCCGGATGGCGCCCTGGTCGCGCTGCCGCCGGACAACTCGCTGCCGTCAGTGGCGCTGGCGCGCGCGCTGGTGCGGCGAGGGGCGAAGGGGCTGCGGCTGCTGGGCGTGCCGGTCTCGGGCTTCGCGACCGACCTGCTGATCGGCGCGGGCTGCGTGGCGGAGGTCGAGACCTCGGCCGTCAGCCTGGGCGAGGCGGGATTCGCGCCGCGATTCGCGGCCGCGCTGAAGGCCGGCGCGATCACGGTGCGGGACGCGACCTGCCCGGCGATCCACACCATGCTGCAGGCCGCCGAGAAGGGCGTGCCCTTCATGCCGCTGCGCGGGATCATCGGCAGCGACATCCTGGCGAACCGGCCGGACTGGACGGTGATCCAGAACCCGTTCGCCGAGGCGGAGGACCGCATCGTCCTGCTGCCCGCCCGGTCGCCCGACGTCGCGGCGATCCATGGCGCGATGGCGGACGAGGAAGGCAACATCTGGGTCGGGCGGCGGCGCGAACTGGCGACGCTGGCGCATGCGTCGCAGCGGGTGCTCGCGACGGTCGAGAGGCTGCACGAGGGCAACATGCTGGAGGATGAGCGGCTCGCGCCGGGATGCATCAGCGCGACCTATGTCGAGGCGATCGCGGTGGCCGAGCGCGGGGCCTGGCCGGTGGCGCTGCTCGATCTCTACGGCTTCGACGCCGCCCATGTCGCGGAGTATGCGCGGATGGCGAAGACCGAGGCCGGGTTCCGGGAATATCTCGACCGCTACGTGTTCGCCGAGCGCGCACAGGCCGCGGCATGAGCATCAGGCCGGAGGAGCGGCTTGCCGCGGCGCTGGCGCGGCTGATCCTGGACCCCCGCGCACCGCCGGCGCGCCACATCGCGGTCGGTGCGGCCTCGCCCATCCCCGCGGCGGCGTGCTGGCTGGTGAAGAAGCAGGGCCATACGGTGCGGCTGTCGCTGCTGCACAAGCGGTCGGGAAATCCCTTCACCGAGGGGTCGCGCGAGCTCTTCGACCTGACGGGCCAGGGGCGGATCGACCTGTTCTTCCTGGGCGGCGGCCAGATCGACGGCGAGGCGAACATCAACCTCGTCGGCACCGGCGGCTGGCCGGGGACGGGCGTGCGGTTCCCCGGGTCGTTCGGGTCGGCCTTCATGTATTTCATGACGCCGCGCACCATCCTCTTCCGCGAGGAGCATTCGCCGCGCGTGCTGGTCAAGCGCGTGGACAACGTCTCCGCCCCCGGCGTGTCGCCGCCCGGCGTGTTCCGCCGTGGCACCGCGCAGGCGCTGGTGACCGGGCGCTGCGTCTTCCGCTTCGATCCCGCACGCGCGCGGTTCTCGCTGGAGAGCCTGCATCCCGGCGAGAGCGTGGAGAGCATCCGCGCCGCAACCGGCTTCGATTTCGACGTCGCGGACGCCGTCCCGCTCACGCCCGATCCGACGGAGGCCGAGCTCGCGCTGCTGCGCGGGCCCGTCTGCGACGAGATGCTGGAAACCTACCCGGAATTCTGCGCGCGCGTTTTTGGAAGGAAGCAGGCGGCATGACCGACGCGGTGCCCACCACCGAAGGCAAGGGGCTCGCGCTGTCGCCGGGCGCGCTGGCGGGACTGAAGGTGATCGACCTGACGCGTGTCCTCGGCGGTCCGTATTGCACGATGATCCTGTCCGACCACGGCGCCGAGGTCATCAAGATCGAGCCGCCGCAGGGCGACGAGGTCCGGGACTGGGGCCCGCCCTTCCACGAGTCCGACGCCAGCTACTTCATCGGCGTGAACCGCAACAAGCGCTCGCTCGCGCTGGACCTGTCGAAGCCCGAGGGCCGCGCGGTGCTGCTGACGCTGCTCGAGGGCGCCGATGTGCTGGTCGAGAACTACAAGCCAGGCAGCATGGAGAAATGGGGCATCGGTTACGACACGCTGTCGCGGCGCTTCCCCGGCCTGGTGCATTGCCGCGTCTCGGGCTTCGGCGCGGACGGGCCGCTTGGCGCGCTGCCGGGCTACGACGCCGTGATCCAGGCGATGGTCGGGCTGATGTCCATCAACGGCAATGACGGCACGGGCCCCTTGCGCATGGGCACGCCGATCGTGGACATCGCGACGGGCCTCTATTCCTGCATCGGCATCCTGATGGCACTGCAGGAGCGCACCCGCAGCGGCAAGGGCCAGTTCCTGGACATGACGCTGCATGATTGCGGCATGGCGCTGCTGCATCCCCAGGCCGCGAACCATTTCCTCAATGGCAGGCGACCCAAGGCAACGGGGAATCCGCATCCCAACATCAGCCCCTATTCGAAATACCGCACGAAGACCTGCGAGATCTTCTGCGCCATCGGCAACGACCCGACTTTCCGCCGGTTCTGCGCCTTCCTGGGGCTGGACGACCTGCCTGGGGACCCGCGCTTCCTGACCAACGCGCTGCGCGTGACGAACCGCGCGGAGCTGGACGCGATCCTCGATGCGCGGCTGGCCGAGGAGGACGGGCACGAGTTGACGGACCGGCTGCTGCGCAGTGGCGTGCCCGCCGGCCCCGTCCTGCACGTAGACGAGACGATTCAGGCCGCGCATACCGCGCATCGGCAGATGGTGACGGAGCTCGGCTGGTACCGCGGCCTCGGCACGCCGATCAAGATGAGCCGCACGCCGGGCGGCACGCGGGCCGCGCCGCCGCGCTTCAACGAGCATGGCGCGGCGATCCTGGCGCAGCACGGCTTCACGGAAGAGCAGATCGCGGAACTCGCCGCGACCGGCATCGTGGTTGACAAGCGCAGGAGCTGATCCAGGTGGATCGCATGAAATGCGACATCGCCGTGATCGGCGCCGGCCCGGCGGGCCTGTCCTTCGCGCGGCTGTTGGCCGGCAGCGGGCTGAAGCTGGTGCTGGTGGAGCGCGCGCCGGAATCCGCCATCGCCGACCCGGCCTTCGACGGGCGGGAGATCGCGCTGACGCACCGATCGCAGGACATCCTGCAGGACATCGAGGCCTGGGACCGCATCCCCGGGGATGAGATGTCGCCGCTGCGCCAGGCGCGCGTGCAGGACGGCGCCTCGCCCTTCGTGCTGGATTTCGCGCCGCCGGGCGAGACGCCGCTCGGGATGCTGGTGCCGAACCACCTGATCCGGCGCGCGCTCTACGACGCGGTGAAGTCAGCGGATTGCGCGGAACTGGTGACGGGCGTCGCTGTCACGGCGGTGGAGACGGCGCCGAAGGGCGGCAGGCTTACCCTGGCCAACGGGCGGGAGATCCGCGCGCGGCTGGTGGTCGCCGCCGATACGCGGATGTCGGAGGCGCGGCGCCAGATGGGCATAGCGACGCGCATGCGCGACTTCGGGAAATCCATGCTCGTCGCGCGGGTTGCGCATGAGAAACCGCATGGCGGCATCGCGACGGAGTGGTTCGGCCACGGCCAGACCGTGGCGATGCTGCCGCTGAATGGCGACGTCTCCTCCATCGTGCTGACGCTGTCGGCGCGAAGGATCGACGAGCTCATGAAGATGACGCCGGAGGAATTCGGCGCGGATTCCACGCAGCGCACGAAGTCCCGCTGGGGCGCGATGCGGCTGGTCGGCACGCGGCACGCCTATCCCCTGGTCACGACCTACGCCATGCGCTTCGTGGCCACGCGCTTCGCGCTGATCGGCGATGCGGCGGTCGGCATGCATCCCGTCACCGCGCATGGCTTCAACTTCGGGCTGGCCGGCGCGGAGCGGCTGGCGACACAGATCCGTCACGCGCTGGAACGCAAGCGCGACATAGCCGATCCCGGCGGGCTGCTCCGTTATGAGCGCGCGCATTGGATCGCGACGGCGCCGCTCTACGCCGCGACGAACACCATCGCGAGCCTCTACACCGATGACCGCGCGCCGGCGCGAGCGCTGCGCGGGGCGGTGCTGCGGCTGGGCGCGGCGCTCGGCCCCGTCCGGCGGTTGGTGACGGCGCAGTTGATGGAGGCGAGGTAGCGCTACTCCACCCTGATGTTGTTCGCCCTGATCACCTCGGCGTAGGTCTCGGTGTAGCGGGCGATTTCCTGGCCGAAGCGGTCGGACCCATAGGCCAGGACGGTGAAGCCCATCTCCTCGAGCCTTCCCCTCACCTCGGGCCGGTTCAGCGCGGCGACCCAGGCGGCCTCGAGCCGCGCGCGCGCCGGCGCGGGGACGTTGCTGCGCGCGACCAGGCCGAACCAGCTGTCGGACAGCACCACGGGAAAGCCGAGCTCCGCCATGGTCGGCGTGTCCGGCAGCTCGCGCACCCGCGCCGGGGCGGAGATCGCGACCGGGCGCACCTGGCCAATCTGCGCAGGCTGGATCATGTCGGGCAGGTTGGCCAGCATGAACTGCAGCCGCCCGCCGATGAGGTCGTTATGGGCCTGCGCGGGATTGAGATAGGGCACATGCGTCGCATTGAGCCGCGCGGTCTCGCGCAGCTGCTCGCCGCCGAGGTGGTTGGACGTACCGATCCCGTAGCTGCCGAAGGACAGCCCCGCGCCGGGCCGGCGGCCGGCTTCCAGGAAGCCGTTGAAGTCGCGCGCGACGGAAGGATGCACGGCCAGCACATGCGGCACGACGGTCGCCATCACGACCGGCGCGAAGTCGCGCAGCCCGCTGTACGGCGTGGTCGGTCGCAGGGTGACGTTGGCCGCGAAGCTGTTGGCGACCATGATCGTGGTGTGGCCGTCGGCGGGCGCCCGAAATGCCTCGGTGGTGCCGACCACCGTCGCCCCGCCGGGCTTGTGGTCCACGACGATGGGCTGGCCGAGCTCGCGCGTCATGATCTCCTGCACGATGCGCACGACGGGATCCATCGTGCCGCCCGGCGGGAAGGGGATGATCACGCGCACCGGCTGGGTCGGTGCCCAGTTCTGCGCACGAGCCAGCGTCGGCGTCGCGAGCAGCGCGGCGGCAAGCGTCCTGCGTTTCAGCATTGTCGGTGTCCCCCTGATCAGGCCAGCACGCGCTCGCGGAACAGGCCGCGGCAATCCATCTCGTAGTCCAGCTCGACCACCGGCGGGCGGCAGAACTGCCAGGTCACGCCGTGCCGCGCGGCGCCGCGCGCGACGAGCTCGTCCGCCAGGAAGGGATGGATGTCGCGCACGCAGTAGACCTGCACCGCCGTGGTGTCCTTCCACGCGGCGCCGAGCAGCCCCATGCGGCGCTCCATCTCGCCCAGCACCCAGCGCGCCTTGGTCACCAGGCCCTCGGGCGTCGTGTCGCCGCGGGCGATGATGTGGTCGCGGTAGTTGGACCTGCCCTCCGGCGCCTCGCCACTGCCGGCCACCGCAAAGGAGGGCGGCGCAGCGTCGGGCACGGTGTAGACGAAGGCGTGGAAGGACGGCTCGGCGGGCGGGGCGATCTCGGGGCAGACATTGGATCGCGCGACCGGGTTCCTGCCGTCGCGGAACAGTCCCCATTCCTGCAGAACGCCGCCATAGATCCGGTTGAAGGCGGCGAAGCCCCGCTCGGTGAAGGGCGCGGGGGAGCGCAGCTCACAGGCGCAGAAGGCGGTTTTCGGGCGGCGGGCGGCGTCCAGCGCAGCGGCGATGCGCCGGAAGCCCTCCGTCAGCGGGACGGGGTTGGCGAAGCGCACGCGTTCCAGGGTGAAGCCGGGCTCGGCAGCGACGCCGGCGCTGTACTGGTACACGCCGGGGATGAAGCGGTAGCCGCCCTCGGGCACGGCGATGGTGTCGGTCATGCGGGATCTCCGGTCTGCGCGATGCTGCGCGAGAAGGGCGGGGACGCGCAACGGGGTCGCTCCCCTCACCCTTCCCTTTCCCCCCTGTGGCGGGAGAGGGTTTCAGGGCGCATGGCGGCTGCGCGCAACGGGCGGATGGCGCCGGACGCCCGATCCCGGCGACAAGCGCGGCATGGCCGGGCCGATGACGCGGAAGCTCTGGGGGCTGCTGCTGCTGCTCTCCGTGATCTGGGGGGCGTCCTTCTTCTTCGCTGCGGTGTCGCTGACGGGTTTTCGGCCCTTCACCATCGTGCTCGGCCGCGTGGCGATCGCGGCCGTCGCGCTGGTCGTGGCCTGCCCGATCGCCGGGCTGCCCCTGCCGCGCAGCCGCGCGCAATGGATGGCGGTGGCGGGGATGGGCATGTTCAACAACGCCCTGCCCTTCACGCTGATCGTGACAGGGCAGACCTTCATCCCCTCCTCGCTCGCGGGCGTGCTGAATGCGGCGACGCCGGTCTTCGCGGTGCTCTGCCTGCATGTCGCAACGGCGGACGACCGGCTGCGCGCGAACACGCTGGCGGGCGCGCTGACGGGGCTGGCGGGTGTCGCGGTCCTGGCAGGGCCAGCGGCCTTCGCGGGCGGGCGGCCTGGCGAGCTTCTCGGCATCCTGCTCTGCCTCGGCGCCTGCCTGAGCTACGGGATCTCGGCAGTCTGGGCGCGGCGGCTGCGGAGCGCGGCGCTGCCGCCGCTTTCGGTCGCGGCGGGGCAGTGCATCAGTTCGACGTTGATGATGCTGCCGCTGGTGCTCGTCTTCGACCAGCCCTGGGCGATGCCGGCGCCGCCCGCGCAGGCCGTCGCGGCGCTGGTGGCCTTCGGGCTGGTCTCGACCGGGGTCGCCTATGCGCTGTTCTACGCGATCATGGCCCGCGCCGGCGCGACGAATGCGATGCTGGTGACGCTGCTGGTGCCGGTGACCGCGCTGATCCTCGGCACGCTTGCGCTCGGCGAGCAGCTGCTGCCGCGGCATGTCGCGGGAATGGCGGTGATCGGGATCGGGCTGCTGCTGATCGACGGGCGCATCGCCCGCTGGATCAGGGCCAGGTGAAGCGGCGCGCCATCGCCTGCTGGGCCTCCGTCTCCGCGGCCTCGGCGCAGTAGTGCCGGCGGACATGGTCCAGCGCATCGCCCTGCACGCCGGCGGCGCGCGCCAGGCAGGCCAGGAACAGCCCGGTGCGCCCGATCCCCGCGCGGCAGCCGACATGCACGGGGCGCTCCGGATGCGCGGCAAGCTGCGCCAGCACCGCGCCGACCGCCTGCTTCAGCGCAACCGGATCCGGCAGGCCGAAATCGGGCATCGGCAGCGTGACATCGGCCAGCCACGCCTTCACGGCGTGAGGCTCGAGGCACACGCCGAAGGCGCCGTCGGGGATGGCATCGAAGGGGCCGCCGGTGATCTCCACCGCGCGGCCCCCGATCACCAGCGGCAGCCTGCCGCGAATGCGCGTCACGCGATCAGTGCGGCGGCAGCGAGCGCAGATAGGCGATCAGGTCCGACATGTCCTGCGCGCTCATGCTGCGATAGGCCCAGAAGGCCATCGGCGGATTCAACTGCCGGCCGTTGCGCGACACGCCGGTGCGGACCGCGCGCTCGATCTCGGCGTCCGACCATTCGCGCAGCCCGTTCGGCGTCAGGTTCGCGGCGACGGAGATGCCCCAGGGTCCGTTGAACTGCATCCCGCCCGCGCCGAGGCGCGACATGTCGTTCTGGCCGGTCGGCAGCATCGGCGTGTGGCATTCCATGCAATGGGCCGTCGGCCCGGCGAGATACGCACCGCGCGCCACCGCGTTGTCCGCCGGCGGCGGGACCGAGACGACGGGCGGGCCGTAGGCCGGCGGCAGCGGCATGCGGTAGACGCTCTTCTCCACGGCGTTGCGCACCGGAGGCACGGTGCGGAGATAAGCGACCATGGCCTGCAGGTCGCCGTCGGACAGGCCGCGATACATGCCGAAGGGCATGGGCGGGCCGATCAGGCTGCCGTCGGGGCGGATGCCCTCGCGGATCGCGCGCATGATCTGCGCGTCGGTCCAGCGGCCGATGCCGGTCTCGGGGTCCGGCGTGATGTTCGCGGAGACCGCGCGGAAGGGCTGCTCGTCGAAGACGCTGCCACCGGCGAGGTTGCGGCTCATGTCCGGGCCGTTCGGGCCCATCGGCGTGTGGCAGTTGCCGCAGGCCCCGGTGACCTCCACCAGGTAGCGCCCGCGCTCCAGCAGCGCCGCGTCCTGCGCGTAGGCAGGCGCCGACACGCACAGCGCGGCGACCGCCGCGCACAGCAGGATCCTCATCTCGTTCCTTCCCCAACCCGTGGCGCCGGCAAGCGGCCCTGCGCTTTCTGTCCCGACGCAATGATCCTGCGCCGGCCAGGGGCTGGCCGCAATCGGGACCGGCGGGTCAGGGAAGGTTGGCCGGCGGCCTCGCGCCAGGGTCGGCCACGGTCTCGATCAGCGCCTCGGCCTCGGCCTTCAGGCCGAGGTAGGAACGGACGGAGAAGGGCAGCATGCCGAGATAGATGATTCCCGCCGCGGCCAGCGCCGCCCAGGGCTCGGCGACCAGCAGCGCGACATAGGCGCCGGTGCCGAGCAGCAGCGGCAGGATCGCCGCTCGCGGCACCTTGAAGTTCTTGAAGGACCAGGTCGGCAGGGTGCTGACCATCAGCCCACCCACGATCACCAGCACGATGCCGACCAGCACGGGATGGCGGATGGCATGCGCGAAGCCCTCCCACCCCCATTCCGAGAAGGCGAGCGCGCCGAACAGCGGGAACAGCGCGCAGCCCGCCCCGGCCGGGGCCGGGACGCCGGTGAAGAAGTTGTAGGCATAGGCCGGCTTGGGCTTGCTCACGCCGACATCGAGCGAGGCGTTGAACCGCGCCAGCCGAAGCGAGGAGCAGACCGCGAAAAGCAGGCAGGGCACGAAGCCGATCGGCCCCACCTCGTGCAGCGTCCAGAGGTAGAGCACGAGCGCCGGCGCGACGCCGAAGGACAGGAAATCCGCCAGGCTGTCGAATTCCGCGCCGAAGCGGCTGGTCGCCTTCAGCAGCCGCGCGAGGCGGCCGTCCAGCCCGTCGATCACGCCGGCGACAACGATGCAGATCGCCGCCGGCGCCCAGCGCCCGTCGATCGCGAAGCGGATCGCGACCAGGCCCCCGCAGAGGCCGAGCAGCGTCATCAGGTTGGGGATCAGCCGGTTGAAGCTTAGCCCCTCGAAGCGCGGCCGGGTGCGCGGCCGGAAGCGCCGGCCGAAGCGGTGGAGGGGCTGGGGTTTCCTGACGGGTTCGCTCATGTCGTCACCAACGCCGGAAGCTCCGCGATGACGGTCTCGCCGCCAGTCATGATCTGGCCAGGCAGCGCCAGCAGCTTCGTCCCCGGCGGCAGGTAGACATCGGTGCGGCTGCCGAAGCGGATGATGCCGAAGCGCTCGCCGGCCTCGAGCCGGTCGCCTTCCCTGACGGTGCAGACGATGCGGCGCGCGATCAGGCCGGCGATCTGCACCACCGCGACGTCGCGGCCGTCCGTCATGCGCACGACCAGCGCGTTGCGCTCGTTATCCTCGCTGGCCTTGTCGAGGGCAGCGTTCAGGAACAGGCCCGCGCGATAGGCGATCCTCGTCACCACCCCCGCCACCGGGATGCGGTTCACATGCACGTCGAGGACCGAGAGGAAGACCGCGATGCGGGGCAGCGGCTGGTCGCCCAGGCCGAGTTCCGGCGGCGGCACGGCGGACCCGACCAGCACCACGCGCCCATCGGCCGGCGAGACCACGACTTGGTGTCGGGTCGGCGTCACCCGCTCGGGGTCGCGGAAGAAATAGAGGCAGAACAGCGTGAAGAGCAGCGCCGGCCAGAACAGCCACTTCGTCAGGAACAGACCGACCAGGGCGAGGGCGGCGCCGCCCCAGATGAAGGGCCGGCCTGCGGGATGCGGGGGGGCCAGGACCATGCGGATCGTGGAGGCGAGGCTCATGGCCGCGCTTATGGTCCCTTCACCTCTCCCGGACAACAAGGCCGGCATGGACGCTGCCCCCGCGCTGCTCGGCCCCTTCCCGCACGGCGCCTTCCTCGTCGAGCCCGATGGCGGGCTGCATCCGCGCGGCCGGCCCGCGCTGCGCTTCGCCTGGCGGGGCCGCGGCTGCGAGGCCGTGGTGACGCCGCGGCGGGTGCGGCTGTCCGCGGCGGCCGGCGCCGTGCCCTATACCGCCGAGCGGCCCGAGGCCCGGCCCGGCGCCTTCGCCCTGATCCGGTCCCTGCGCCGCGACCTGCCCACGGGCTGGCGGCTGCGGCTGCTGCCGGATCATGCGCTGCGGCTGGAAGCGGAATGCGACCTGCCCGAACCCGGCCGTGCCGTGGCGCTGGTCTCGGCCCTGGTCGGCTTCGCGCTGGCGCTCGATCCCTATCTCGACCGGCTGGAATCCGCGGGGGTCGCACCGGCCGACGCCGCGAGCGGCGCGCCGGGCGACGCCGCGAGCGGCGCGCCGGGCACCGAGAAGACCTGACCGGGGAAGATCCGGTTGGGGTTGCGTATCTGCTCGCGGTTCGCGTCATAGATCACGGTGAACTGCGTGCCGCGCCCATAGCTCGCGCGCGCCAGGCGCCAGAGATTGTTGCCGGGCTGCACCACGACGCGGCCATCCGCCGCGCCTTCCGCCACCGCGTCGCGCTGGAAGGGCACCTCGATGCGCGCCGCGACGGCGCCAGCGGCGGCGACCTGGTCGAGGCGCAGCGTGTGCCGCCCGACCGAGACGCGCTCGCCCGGCGCGAGCGCCCAGCGGCCCTGCGCATCCACGGCGGCGTCGCCGGCATGCTGGTTGTTGACGTAGACGCGCACCGTGCTGCCGGGGGCGGCGGTGCCGGCGAAGCGGATCAAGCCGCCCTCGTCGTAGTCCACCAGGCCGAGGGCGAGGGATTGCTGAGACGCCGGCGCCGGGCCCTGCAGCAGGCGCGGCGCCGCGGCCTGGGCGGGCGGCAGCAGCACGACGAGGGGCTGCGGCGCGGGGCCATCGGCGCGGCGCGCCTGCTCGGCGGCGGCCTCGGCGCGGCGGGCCTGCTCGGCGGCGGCGCGTTCGGTGGCGCGGGCCTGTTCCTCGGCGCGCGCGGCGACCCTGCGGGCGGTCTCGTCGTGGGCGGCCTGCAGCACCGCCTCGGCATCGCGCCGCTGCTGCTCGGCACGGCTGAGGACGTCGGCATGGGCGCGGGCATCGGCCTCGGCGCGGCGGATCGCCTCGGCGCGGCTGTCCTCGGGGCGGGCATCCGCGATGGCGGCCTCGGGCACCACCACGACGACGGTGTCGGGGCCGGGAACGTCCTGCCCGCCGAGCCGGGCGAGCAGGGTGAACTGGCGCGTGCCGGGACGGAGCGGGTCGGACGGCAGGATGACCCATTCGCCGCGGGCATCGGCGCGCGCGCGGCCGAGTTCGCGGCCGTCCTCCATCAGCACGACCTCGGCCCCCGGAGCGGCGCGGCCGGCGATGACGGCGACGCCGCGCGCGCCGACGCGCACCACGTCGAAGCGCGGCGGCTCGGGCGCCGGGGCCTGGGCGACAGGCGCGGGGGGCTGCGCGGGCGGGGCAGCGACCGGCGGCGCGGGCGGCGGCGGCGCGAGCGCCGTCACCGTCACGGGGCGCGCATCGCCGAGGAACTGGCCGGCCAGGAAAGCCCCGAGCCCGCCAGCGACGACGACGACGGCGAGAAGCGCGCGCGCGCTGGACGTCATGAAGAGTAACTAGGCGCAGCCCCGGTGGGGCGGCAAGGGCCTACGTCAAGTCAGCATCGCGTCAGGCCAGCACATGCGCGGCAACCGCGCAGGCCGCGCCCGCCAGCGCCGCGCCGGGCAGCGCACCGTGCCGGCGCCACAGCCGCGCGCCGAGCGGCGCGCCGAGCCAG